>DASTBN010000310.1:0-7614 GCA_035712045.1 Pseudonocardiaceae bacterium | reverse complement strand
CTTCCCTGGTACCGTAATCACTACAACGGGTACTCCAAGCAGTTCCAGGAGATCTACGAGTTCGGGGAGCCGGTACCAACTAACTGCCGCAAGTACCTGGAACTGCGCTATCACCTGCTCCAGCTCTTCTACGATCGGCTCTACGAGTGGACCCAGACTGGGATCCCCATCTGCCGGCCACTGTTCCTCAACGACCCCCAGGATCCGCAGGCGTACATCTCCCCCTGGGTCGACTCGGAATTTTTCGTGGGACGTGATCTTCTCGTGGCACCTATCCTGACTCAGCACATCACCGCGGATCCCCCTACCCCGCCAATCAGGCAGGTATATCTCCCTCGCGGCAGTGACTGGTACGCGTTCAAGAACAACCAGTACCCACTCGATGCCCCGGTCCCCGGCGGAACCACTATTCCTGATTGGTATGCGCCACTCGACCTCGTGCCGCTGTACGTGCGGGGAGGCGCGATCCTTCCCACGCGAGAACTCGAGCAATACGTGGGACAGCTCGCGCAGAACCCGCTGACCCTCAGCATCTATCCTGGCCGCGACAGCAGTTACCGGCTCTATCAGGATGACGGCATAACAACAGACGCCGAGACGAAAAACAGCTATCGCCTGACGGAGATCTCCCATAAAGGACTCCCCAACGGCCGGGACATCACGGTCCGGCGGCTGATCGACGGGTATCAGCCGCCGGAGCCCTTCTACTACGTGGCCCTGCTGGCGGCCCAGCATCCGCGCTCGGTGACGGCGGGCAGCGTCATGCTGAGCGACGTGGGAGCCCCGAATATCCTCAACGCCTCCGGGGTGAGCGCCTACTACATGAACGAAAGTATTCAGATCACTTTCATCAAGATCTTTGACACCGCCCCGGATCTCACGATCTCTGTCCGGTGGTAACAGGGCCTTATCGACGAACGCAGAGGTGCATGATGGACCAGCCCGACCATTTCAACCACGCCGCCGGTCTGCTGTTCACCCGGGACTTCCACGAGCTGCGCAGAGGTCGGCTCGAGAGAGGAGGCGATTGCACGCTCCTCTACGATCCGGCTCGCATCGTCCCCGATGGCGAAACCTATCTCTTCGGCGACCCCGCGAGGCCGATTGTCGCCCATCTCCGTTTTACTGATGACGGACCCGTGCTGGACCGTCGCCTGGAGTCCCGGGTCGGGCTGCTCGACTATGTCCCGACAACGTTCAAGGCCGACGGGCCCATGCTCACCACAACCTTTCCGATTCCCGAGAACGCCAAATGGATCATGTCCTGGTTCACCTACCAGTCCGCCACCGGGGAAATACTGTATGACAGCGCATACGGCCAGAACCATGTGCTTCGGTTCTTTGACGAAGTGCGGCTTCTGAATACCGGCATCACGGTCCAGCCAGGCGCCCCAACGGCGATCTTCACGTGCCGCGCGGAGACAGCGGCCGAGGTCGAGCGAATGATCGTGCGTTACCACATTACAAATCAGACGGAGCTGACGGAAATCGAGAGGGCCATGCAGCCGGCGGGAACAGCGACGCCGGTTGACCGCCGCGACTGGGAACTGACCGCAGAGCCGGTTCCCATCGGAGGAGTCCTGGCATTCGACTTCGTCTACTACATTGATGGCGAGCGGCACACGGAGAACAACCAAGGACAATACTTCATCGCTGCCCCAGCCTAGATCGCAGCGTCACCTTCCATCGGGCTCGCCGGGCTAACGGGATTGGCCTGGAGTGGTCGCGACGGTGGTCAATATCTCGGTCAGGGCCTGCCCGGCGGTGGCAGGGTCGGGGCACAGCGAGGACAGGAGGTGACCGAAACGAACCCCGTCATGGGCCTCGACTAGGCGGGTGAGCTCGGACAGAGTGGTGGGCAGCGGGAGCGCACCGAGCGGGCGGGTGGGTTTGTCTGTATCGCCGCTGAGGTGGTTGAGGACTGCCGCGGCGAGGTGGTGGGCGCCCTGCTCGGCGGGGTTCCCGGCAGCGCGCGAGAGGTAGCGGGCGAGGTTGTGGTGTGCCGCGGAGATCTCGCGGGGCTCGGGGTGGAGGTAGCACAGGCGCAGCGAGGTGCGCTGGAGGTCGACGGCGCCGGCCGCGTTGTCATGCTTGTCTTCCAGATCGGCGCGGGCGGCATAGACCGTAGCGAGCCGGGTCGAGTCACCGGCGGCATCGAAGGCCTCTTGGCACTCATGCAGTAGCAGGTCAACGTCAGCCAGCCGACCAAGGCGCAGCAAGGGGAGATGGTCGTTGAACCGCGTGCGGGCGATCTCGTAGCGGCTGGCACCGCGGCGGCGCTGGGTGCTGACGATCTCGTCGTTGAGCGTGAGCGTCTCGTCCCAGCGTTCCAGGGCCAACGCGGACAGCCGACCCACGCCGAGTACTCCCTCCTGGACGTTCCACGGGTTGACCCGGTCGTTGTCGGCCCGCTCACCAGCCAGCTCAGCCATCTGGGCCCGCAATGCGGGTAAATCGCGCAGGACCTGTTCATGCTCGTCGAGCAAAGTGAGTATCTGAAGCCGCCGTCCTTGATCGCTTAGCTGGGTCCAGAACCCGAACCCGGCGTGAGCGGTGTGCTGGATCTTCACCTCGGCCAGCACCAGAGCTTCGCGGAGCCGGCCCTGGTCACGCAGCAGTGTCACCAGCTCACCAGTGGTGGTAGAGGCGAGCTCGTGTTCCCCGCTGACCGCGGCTTGGTCGTAGGCGCGGCGCAGCAGGGTTTCCGCTTCACCGGAATCCAGTTTCCGGAGGGCGGCACCGAGCACGGTGAGGTCCTTGGCGGCGCCGGTGGCCTCGGCGATGCGTCGCAGCGAGGGCAGGACGGCCGCCGAGGTGGCCGGGGCGTAGCCGTTCCGGATCAGGGCTCGTTCAAGCAGGCAGCTGGCCGCGTTCCAGTCGTGCTGGCGCAGCAGGTAGCGGGCGCCGGCCACGCTGGCCCGCAGCATGAGCTGGCTGGCTTCCTGGGCGTCGTGCGGTAGCTCGATCGCCCAGCCGTCAGCCACACCGATCCACCAGGCTGCGAGTTGCGCGTCGACCGCAGCGGTGACCGGCTCCGGGGTCACCGTGTGGATGGCCTCGACGACGCCAGGGTGGATCCGGAGGTGCGCGTCGGCAGGATCATCGACCGGATCGGTGGCGATCAGTGCCGCCGCGACCAGTGGAGCGAGCGCGGAGTCGAGAGCCCGGGGTTCCCCGGGCTGGCCCGAGTGCCGCCACACGGCCGACCAGTTCGCGCCGATGACCGCCGCGGTCCGGTCGGCCTCCTCGGCCCGGCACAGTGTTTGTAGCAGCAGCCGCGCCGGAGCGGGCGCCGTCGCGGCGACGGTGACAATCCATGTGGTGACGAGCCGGCGCAACTGCCCAGCGTCCAGCCTGGTGCGCCCGTCCACGAGGAACGGGGCCAGCGCTGTCCCGTTCACCGCCGCTTCGATCTCGGCCAACTGATAGGCCAGCCGGGGCGGATCGGCCGCAGCCGCGTTGGCGAGCTCCAGCAGTTGGGGATGGCCCTGAGTCAGGGTGAGCACACAGCGGGCCAGTGACACGCTGCGCAACCGTGCGCGCAGGTCGGACAGTCTCCCGGCCAGCATGAGGGATTCGTCCCGGGACAGCGCGGGCACTTCCCGGACCGCCACGGACTTCGTATTTAACCCGGCCGGGGCGATTCGGCTGGTCATAATCACCCGTGACGGTCCTGGCTGGCTGGTGAGCGCATCGATGAGCGAGGCCCATCGGGGGTCGCGCCACTGGCCATCCGCCGTGAGCAGGCTGTCGAGATTGTCCAGCGCCAAGAGCACCTCGGCGTCAGCGAAGCGGGCTGTGAACCTGGGCAGGAACTTCTCCCAGCGCTCCTGGGTGGCGATTTCCTCTACTATCGCGAACCCGTGATCGCCCAATCGTGACTCCAGCGCCAACGCCAGCAGGCGCAACGCATCGCCGCTCAGGTCCGGATCGGCCGGTGCGGACCAGAACACCAGCACGCCAAAGGCCCGCTGGTGGCGGTAGGCCAGCTTCACCGCGCAGGTGGTCTTGCCCGCACCGGCCATCCCATGGAGCATCACCGCAGTAGGCCCGGTGGCCGAGGTCAACACGGTACTCGCCGCAGCCATCGTCTCGGCACGTCCGACAAACCGCGTCGGCTCCGCCGGGAACCCGGCGATGACGTCGGCAACGGGCTCACGCGCGGGCTCAGGTACCGGGGACAGCGCAGCATCGAACACCCGCGGCCGGTTCAGCCTATTGACCCTGGCCAGCAAGAGCGACACCACAATCGCCATCAGGACCCAGGCGAGCACACCGAGCGCGGTCACCGCAGTCGTGGTCACCGGAGCCTCCAAGGGAATGGCCGAGAGCCGTCCATAGCCCCTCGGGACCGCTCAGCATAACTCCGGCATGGGGGTCGATCACCCCAGATCGGGCTTACTATAGTAATCAGCTCCATAGTCAGCGGTCAACGGGTTCCGGTGCCTTAAACCGTGATAAAAAGATCACTCGTCGCTCTCATTTGCTGCCTAGAGCCAGTTTTGCCCAGTTGAGGCTAATGTGAGGCATCCGCATGGGCCGGATCCGATCCAGACAGGAACGGGCCAGTCCCAGACAGCCATCCTCACTGTCATTTCATGATCATGATATGAGTTTGAGGATCTTGAAGGGGCCGGTTGGGTGCTCTACCACTTCGCTAACGGTCGTTGCCTGGCCGGGCCCGGCTAGCGGCCGACCCGGACGGCGCCGGTGTGGCGGGTATCCGGCAGCTGCTGGCCGGGGGGCGGCGCGCCGGCGAGTTCGGTGAGTTCGATCCGCACGTGCTGGCCGTGATGTTCCGCCAGGCCATTGACACGGCCGTGCTGGAGGTCGCCATCAATCCGGCGCGGATCTGAAGGGCTTCGCCGCTGAACTCGTGGCGATGTTCGACCGGGCGACAAGGCCCGAACCGTGAACCGGGGGCAGAAGAAGACCATGCGCGCCGGGACCGCGTCGGAAGCTCATTCCCGCGCCGCCCGCAATGGCCTGTTCTCCCGCGGCGGCGCCGAACTGCTGCGGGCAGCCAAGCGGTTCATCCGCGCCATGAACACCGACATCGCCAGCATCACCGCGGACAGCAGGCAGACATCGTGCTGCTCAACCCGCTCGCCTCAGCCGTCTACCATGTCGCCCATGCGCGGGGATTCCCAGCGTCGGCCTGCATCTGCAACCCCAACAGCCCACCCGTGCTGCCCTACGGTGCCCTGGAGTCCACCATCTCGCTAGCACGCCGCAGGCGGGATGAAGGCCCGGACGGGCGGGACGGACCGGCATACCGCGCCGCGCAGGGTGATCGCGGCATCAGGTTCATACCTCGCAGTGTTGCCTGCGAGTGATGAGCCTGGTGCCGGCCGGCCGCCGGGAATCTGGTTGGGGGGTATCGCTCGACCGGTGGCCGGCCGGGGATCAAATGCGCCAGTCGCTCACCACAGTCTGCAACACGATCAGCGCCTCCCCCTCCACCCGCGCGGTGACCGGCAGGCCGCCCGGCACGATGAGGGAGGACTTCCGGGCCCGGGTCGCGCTGCAGCCGCAGGAGAAGCCGCCGAGATAGATCTGGTCCCGGAACTCGGGGGACTCCCGGACACCCAACAGCGGCCCGTCCTCCCCCGGTGCGATGCGCTGGAAGCTGAACCCCTGGGCCTTGGCGAGATCCAGCAGCCGCTTCGCCGCCACCAGCTCCGGGCCTTCAGCCACCACAACCCCCGTCCCCCTCGATGACCCGCACCAGGCGCGGCCGGATACTCACCGCCTGGTCCTCGCCATCGAAGCGCATGATCAGCCGGGTAGCGCCCCGGCTGATCACCTGCCTGCGGGCGTGCAGCCGTGAGCGCAGCGCGCCCATCCGGTCATCGGTCGTGGTCCGCACCACCCGGGCATCCACGGGAATGTAGGTGCCGTCCACGTCACGCCTATCGGTCATAGACCCGCCGTACCCGCCCGCTCATCACACGGTCCCCACGGCGCGACAAGTACAGCCCGTTATCACCGCGAAGACTCATCGCACGTGGCCCGCCACATCGGCAATCCATCCTTGTCGCCGGTATCCAGGTGGCACGGTTGTCACCTTTCGGGGTGGTCTTCTTCAGAAGGAGTTCTGGCGCGCCCTGGGCGTTAAGGACCGTACGGGCCTGGAGCTCTAGAGCTTGCACAACGATTGAAGATCATGGGCGGGTATGTGGGGTATCGGGTGGGACAGCGCGCACCTCGTCAGCGCTACGCTGGCTGCTACTTCATGGTGCGGCAGCCGGAGGAACAGGGAGGTGGGTAGGAAACGGATGGCTCGTCAACCCGAGCACCTCGCCGAACAGCAACGGACGCTAGGCCGCTACTTAGCGGCTCTGCGGGAAGCAGCTGGTCTGCACCAGGCGGATATTGCGCGTGTGGTGCCCTGTCATCGCACGACAGTGGCCCATGCCGAAGCAGGTTCACAGTTACCAGATGCCATTTTCTGGGAGACAGCGGATCGAGTCGTTGGCGCGGATGGTGATCTGATCGCCAGCTACGACCAGTTCATTCAAGCCAAGTCGGCTCACCTCATCCAGCAGCAAGCCATGCGACGAGCCCGGGCCCAAGCCACTGCCCAACAGCTAGCAGCAGATCCTTCGTCGAGGCCTGACCCAGCGTCGCTCATGTCTCATACGCGAGATGACCGGCAGTACGACCGTGCTCCAAGTGGGAGCTCTGAAGATATGATGCGTCGTGAGCTGCTCCGTTTACTGAGCATGGTCGCGGTGCTCGTGACGATGCCTGGCGCGGACGAACAGCTAGACCACTCGAGTGACTCTTCCACCACTTCGAGTCGGTTCGATAACGTAACTGTCGATGACTGTACGGCATTGAACGAACATCTGTGGCGCGTGTTCGTGCTGTCTAAGTCCAAGGGAGCCGTACTTCCACTTGTGCGCGACCAGCTTGAGATGCTCATAATTGGCCTCAGCCGATCACGAGAATTTTCGACACATCGCCGCCTGTGCGCACTAACCAGTGAACTATTGCAACTGGCGGGCGAGATCTTCTTTGACGCCAACAGGTACAGTGACGCAGCGTACTGCTACACCTTGGCGGCCGCAGCCAGCAAGGAAGCCGACGCGTTTGATCTCTGGGCATGCGCGATGACGCGTCATGCGTTTATCGAGATGCATGAACGACGCTTTGACAAGGCATCGCCAATGCTGGAGTTAGCCGCACGCCTAGCACGCAGAGGAGACGGGGCACTGTCAACGCTTTATTGGATCTCCTCCGTTCAAGCGCAGGCATTCGCTGGCCTTGGAGAATTAGCCGCCTGCCAGCGCGCACTCGAGACAGCCGAGCAGGTGCGTGAGCTGCCAGACGATTCAAGCAATGGTGGATGGCTTCGGTTCGATGGTTCCCGGCTTGCCGAGGGACGCGGTTCCTGTTATGTCCAGCTCCGGCGCCCCGATCTGGCGGAAAATGTCCTTAATGACGCCTTGCGCCAGAATCTGTCCACACGTCGCCGCGCCAGCGTCTTGGTGGATCTCGCAACGATCGGGATCCAACGCGGCGACGCGGATCAGCTTATCACCTACGCGGAACCGGCCCTGGAAATTGCCACGCGGACTGGATCAGGTTTCGTCAGTCGCAAATTACAAG
>DASTBN010000309.1:0-4807 GCA_035712045.1 Pseudonocardiaceae bacterium | reverse complement strand
CGGACAGTACCCAGCCGCCAGCGCGGCCACCGCCGACGGGCGGGTTCAGCCACCGTCGGCCGCCAGCCGGTAGCCCGCCCCTCGGACGGTCTCTATCGCCCGCCGCCCGAAGGCGATATCGATCTTTTTCCGCAGGTAGCGGACGTACACCTCGACGATGTTCGGATCGCCGTCGAAGTCGTCGTCCCAGACGTGGTCGAGGATGTCGCGCTTAGACACCACCTGCCCGGCGTTGCGCAGCAGGTACTCCAGCACCGACACCTCGCGGGCGGTCAGGCGCAGCACCTCCTCGCCGCGCCAGACCCGCCGGCTGGCCGGGTCCAGCCGCAGGTCACCGGCGGCGAGGATGGGCGGGCGCGGGCGGGCGCCACGCCGCAGCAGCGCCCGCAGCCGGGCCACCAGGACCGCGTGCGAGAACGGCTTGGTCAGGTAGTCATCCGCGCCGAGGTCCAGCCCCTCGGTCTCATCCCGCTCGCCATCCATGGCGGTGAGCATCAGGATCGGTGTCCAATTCTGATGATCACGCAAGGTGGCGCAGATCTGGTAGCCATGCATGCCCGGCAGCATGAGATCCAGCACGATCGCGTCGTAGCGATGCTCCCGCGCCATCCACAGCCCACTGTCGCCATCCAGCGCGACGTCCACCGCGAACCCGTCGGCTTCCAATCCGCGCTTCAACGAGATGGCCAGGCGCGGCTCGTCCTCGACGACCAAGACTCGCATGAGAATCCCCTCGCGCCTTCTCAGCGGGCCCGGACTGGCCGTCGCCGACATGGGACGCGGCACATCTCAAAATCCTCCATGAGCGGCGGCCGGGGGAAACCTGAACCCGCTGTCGGCGACGACCAGCCCGCGGTCCGGGGAGTCGCGGCGCAGCCGCCGCGGGCATGGCTCGAGCCGTGCCGCCTCGCTGAGGGCACCACGATCGACACGCTCGCCGGCTTGCTCACCCGATCCGAACCACCCGAGTTTCGTACAGCTACCAGCGATGATCCCACCGGCCCCCACCGCCGACAACGCCCCCGCGTGATCACCGTTTCGGTGTCGGAAAGGACAAATTTTGTCGCTCTTGACACCGAAACGGCGATCATGGTCGATTGCGCCAATTCCAGGAATCGAGGAGACCGTATGATAGCGGTAACCAGCGGAAAGCGAGTGCCGAACAGGAGGCGCCCGGGCTCGGCGCGGCTGGCGTCACCGCCAGCGAGCGGGGTATCACCGTCAATTACGCTTTGGCTCAGAACCCAGCACCGCAGCCAGGGTGGGCCACTATCCTCAGCCGCTTGACCTAGGCCCCACGGTGCGCTCCACCCGCCTAACGTTTAGTCTCCCGGCGTGGCCAAGCGAACCCGCCGCGAGAAGCGGCGTCCGGGGAGGCAGCGGTGGGGCCCGAGCAGGCCGGCCCAGGAACGTGACCGGGGGGATGAGCCTGGCCTGATGGGCGATGTCGCGGCAGCCCTCGCTGACGATCAGCCGCTGTCGCTGATGTCCCTGGCCAGCTCGCTGCTCGCGGCACTCGAACCCCGGCGCGCCAACCCGTTCGATACGGCACCAGAGCCGGACGTGCCCTCCCGTGAGGAGCTGGTGCGGACCTTCCTGGACGTCGACATGCCGGAGACGTCGGCGCTGCTCGCGGTGATCGCCGAGCTCGCCGGTGAGGACATCCTGCGGCGCCGGGTCCGGCGCGAGATCGCCGAACGGGCCCACGCGCTGCCCAGATGGCTCACCGACCTGGGCGGGACCACGGTCGAGGGCGCTGTCGAGATGGTTCACGCGCTCGGCGACGGCGACAACATCATGATCGGTTTGAGCCTGCCCGGCGGTTTCGCGCTCTCCATCGTGGCCTATATCGATCACAACATGGGCACGCTGGTCAAAGACGCCTTCATCGTCCCCGAGCCACTGGACGCCCTGATCGAGCACATGAAACTCGCCGCCGGGGACAGCTCACCGGACACCATCTGGGCCGAGCTGGATCCGGCGGACGCCCGCGTCCGGATCCAGGACGCGATCGAGCGGGGCGCCATCACCTTCCCGCCGTTCGAGACCGACACCTGGCCGGCCTGCCGCCCCCTTGTCGAGTGGGCCATCGGGATGCTGCCCAGCGGCGGCACCGGCTACCAGCGCCCGCAGTGGACTCAAGAGAGGCTGCGCGAGCTCACGGAACGCTTCTTCGCCTCCCCGTTCGCGACAGGTCTGGATGACGCTGACCACCGCGGCCTGCTGGAGACGCTGCTCTGGTTCGGCACCGACTACGGGCCGGGTGACCCGCTGCGCTGGAGCCCGGTGGCGGTGGAGATCCTGCTCGTCGACTGGATCCCCCGCAAGATCGTTGCTGACACCGCTTACCTGGCCAAGGCTCCCGAATCGCTCCGGGCCTTCATCCGGTTCTGCCATCACGAACGCGGGATCCGGGCCGCGCTCACCGACGACACCCTCGCCGCGGTCGACAAGTACGAGCCGCTCTACCAGCGGACGATCGCCTCGCCGCGACCGCAAGGCCCGGCCGCGCTGCTGGCCGCGATGGGTGCGTTGAACCCCGAGGGCCCGTGGCCGGCACCCGAGACGGAGCCGCCCGGTCTCGCCGGGATCATGCTCGACTCACTGCGCCGAGCCGTCGGCGGCGAGGACGCCCTGACCACGCTCAACGAGATCCCGCTGCCTGATGAGCCCTTCGAGTGGGAGCCGATCCCCGCTGACACTCACGAACGGGTGGCCGAGGTGCTCGCGTTGCTCGACCGGTGCTGCGATGAGCGGCTCGATGTGGAGTACCGCACGGCATGCCGCCGGCTGCTGCGCCGCGCGGCCGCCGAGGACCCCGAGATCTTCCGCCGCCGCGGGCGGGCCGAGACCGCCGCCGGCGCGATCTGCTGGATCATCGGGAAGGCCAACGGCCTGTTCACCGGGCAGATGCTGGTCAAGGATCTGATGGGGTTCTTCGGGATCCGCCAGGGCAGCGTTTCCCAACGCAGCGAGGCCCTGCTCCGTGCCATCGGCGTCAACCCTCACGAACGGTATGGGGACATGGATCTCGGCCACGCCGACTTCCTCACCTCCACCCGCCGCGCGGAGATCATCTCTCTCCGCGACCGCTACCGCGCCATGGAGGACCTCACAGTGGCGCCGTGAGGTATCCGCGAGGCCCGGCACGGCAGCCAGCGTGAAACCCGAGCTGCGGAGACGCTGGGAGGGCTGTTCGCAGGCCCGGTCCTCGCTCGACGCATCGCGTAGCATGCGTTCGTGCCGATTCGTCCTGAAACCGCCGCTCGTCATGAGATCCAGGCCGAGGATCTGGAGCAGTATCGCCGGGAGCTCACCGGCTACTGCTACCGGATGCTGGGCTCGTTCTTCGAAGCCGAGGACGCCGTGCAGGAGACCATGGTGCGGGCCTGGCGGGGCATCGAGAACTTCGAAGGCCGCTCAGCGCTGCGGTCGTGGTTGTACCGGATCGCCACCAATGTGTGCCTTGACCTGCTGCGCGGCCGGGAGCGCCGGGCCCAGCCGATGGACCTCGGGCCGTCCTCGACGGCGGATGCGACCCTCGGCCCGGTGATCGCCGAGCACGCCTGGGTCCAGCCCGCACCTGATGCCCGCGTGCTGCCCAACGAGGGCGATCCGGCTGAGCTCGCTGTGGCGCGGGAGACCATCCGCCTGGCGTTCATCACCGCGCTGCAGCACCTTCCCGCACGGCAGCGCGCGGTGCTCATCCTGCGCGAGGTGCTGCGCTGGCAAGCATCGGAGGTCGCCGAGCTGCTCGAGACCAGCGTGGCGTCGGTCAATAGCGCGCTGCAGCGCGCCCGCGCCACCCTGGCCACCCGGGACGTCAATGATCTGACAGCTTCCGGCCCAGCGGTGGTGGACGCCAGCCAGCGTGAGCTACTCGCCCGGTATGTGGACGCCTTCGAGCGGTACGACATCACCTCCCTCGTCACGCTCCTGCATGACGACGCCGTCATGTCGATGCCGCCTTACGACCTGTGGCTGCGCGGACCCGCCGAGATGGGCCGGTGGTTCCTCGGCCAGGGCAAGGGCTGCCGCGGCTCGCGCCTGGTCGCGACGGCGGCGAACGGGAGTGCCGCGTTCGGCTCCTACCGCCAGGGCGGCCAGGGCGGCCACCAGCCGTTCGCCCTTCAGGTCATCGAGATCTCAGGGGACCGGATCGTCGGGCATCACAACTTCCTTGACCCCGCGCTGTTCGCGGCGTTCGGCCTGCCCGCCCGTCTCTAGGCCATCCACGCGCAGGATCTCCGCCAAGCCGACCAGTTCGAGCAGCTCCACGAGCTCGGCGCTCGCCCCGCGCAGCCGGATCGAGCAGCCCTGGCGCCGCGCGTGAAGATGCAGCCGGGCCAGCTGGTCCGCCAGCGCCAGGCTGGGACGGCGCGATCCCGGCAGCGGCCAGCGCGCCAGCTCGGCGTCACCGCACACGAGCACCACCACCGCGCCGGGTTCACCGCTGCGCACCTCGCTAGTGACGGGTACTAGGCGCATTACTCATCGGCATCGGTGTTGTGTTGCCCGGAAAATCCGGTTCGCCATCCACTGCCCGCTCTCAGGCACACTGGCAGTCAGGAGGTGGACGTCATTGACGCAGCGGTAGTCCGGGAAGCGCTGGCGGTGTCGGTGACGGCCGGGATTCCCGTCGTGCTGTGGGGCAGCCCGGGAACCGGCAAGACGTCGGTCGTGCGGGAGCTAGGCCGCTGCCTGGGCTGCCCGGTCGAGGTGGTGATCGGCTCGCTGCGGGAGCCCTCGGACTTCGCGGGCCTGCCGGTCGTCGCGGATGGCGGGGTGCGGATGGCACCGCCGAGCT
>DASTBN010000308.1:0-16734 GCA_035712045.1 Pseudonocardiaceae bacterium | reverse complement strand
TCCAGGACGATGTCCCGCCATGGACGGCTGCGATTTTCGGTGTTACCGAATCGGAAGACGCAGCTATCGCCCAGGCTAAGCGAGACAACGGGCGCGGAGCTCCGCTCGTCGCGATCCTGGTGCATACCCATCCGGGCGGCGGAGTCATAGTAGTTGACCAGCGCGATATCCGGGCGGTAACGACTCCCTGCCCCGGGATTCCGGTAGGCGTCGGCGAGTGCCTGCTGGCCTAGCTCAGCCAGCCACTCTGGGAACGGCTTGACCGCAGACCCATCGCCGTCATCCACGGTTCGTGAGTACCGGTAGGGATACCAGTGCCAGCCCAGGCACACCGTGCGGACCGACATCACCGAGCCGTTAGGCAGACGTGTCGTCCGCAGGCCCGCTGGTGGCTGAGCCCACTCCTGGCACGCCGTGACCAGCCGCCGCTGCTGGTCCAAGCTGAGCCAGCCGGGAAGGTGCACCGCACCCGGCGCGACCTCGGCTGAAGACCTGGGAAGCAACGTCAATGATCACGCCTATCCTGTATCGAAGTCGACAGCTACTCGACCGCGTTCGGGACCGTAAGGCAACCACATCGACCCGTCTCAGCGTCGAGGAGATTCTCGAGCACCGTGACGCTGATCGACGATGACGCTGGTTGTCGATGCGGGTGTCATGGTCGCGGCACACTGGGGATGTGCGCCTTCCGGTCATGCCGCCCATACCGCCGATGCTGGCCAAGCCCGCTGCCGGGATTCCGGCTGGGCAGCTGTACGAGCCGAAGTGGGACGGCTTTCGGTCGATCATCTTCCGTGATGGCGACGAGGTGGAGATCGGCAGCCGCAACGAGCGGCCGATGACCCGCTACTTCCCCGAGATCGTCGATGCGGTGCGGGCGAACTTCCCGCTCCGGGCGGTGATCGACGGCGAGATCGTCATCGCTGACACCGGACGCAACACCCTCGACTTCGAGGCGCTGCAGCAGCGCATCCACCCCGCCGCCAGCCGGGTCAGGCTCTTGTCCGAGCAGACTCCAGCGAGCTTCGTCGCCTTCGACCTGCTCGCCCTGGGCGAGGAGGATCTCATGCGGTGTCCGCTCGTGGAACGACGCGCGATGTTGGAGTCCGCGCTCGGAGGGGCCGCTGGCCCGATTTACATCACACCAGCGACGCGGGATCAGGATCTCGCCCAGCAGTGGTTCGACCAGTTCGAGGGGGCTGGCCTGGACGGGCTGATCGCCAAGCCGCTCGACTTGCCCTACCAGCCCGACCAGCGGGTCATGACCAAGATTAAGCATGAGCGCACAGCGGACTGCGTCGTCGCTGGCTACCGGGTCCACAAGTCCGGGCCGGACGCCCTCGGCTCCCTGCTGCTCGGCCTCTACGACGACCGGAGGGTGCTCGTGTCGGTGGGAGTGGTCGGGTCGTTCCCGATGGCCCGGCGCCGGGAGCTGCTGATCGAGATGCGGCCACTGGCCACCACATTCGAGGACCACCCCTGGGCCTGGGCACGCCAAGAGGAGGGCGAGCGCACCCCCCGCAAGTCCGAGACCAGCCGCTGGAACGCCGGCAAGGATCTGTCATTCATCCCGCTGCGTCCCGAGCGTGTCGTCGAGGTCCGCTACGACTACATGGAGGGCCCCCGCTTCCGTCACACCACCCAGTTCGTCCGCTGGCGCCCCGACCGCGACCCACGCTCGTGCACCTACGAACAGCTAGAGCGCCCCATCCGCTTCAGCATCGCCGACATCCTCACCAGCAGCTGACCCCGATATGGAGACTTATCGGGGTTCTGAGGTAGCGGTCAACCCCGATATGGGGACATATCGGGGTGAGAGAGGCGCTGGGTTGGTGAGGCGCTGGTCATTGGTCGCGGTTGACTCACCGTCGCCGACCTTCAGTTCGACGGCTGGAGAGCTGGCGGCCACGCGGTCAGCGCCGCTTGGCCCGGTGGTCCTTCAGATGGCTCGCGATCAGGGCCACCACCAGGGCCGAGCCGATTCCGACCAGGTAGGCGTCCTCGACGTGGCTGCGGTGGTTGCCGATGAGCATCGCGAACATCGCGATGGCGGTGAGCCAACCGGCGGCCTTGCCAGCGCGGGGGAAACCGCCGTGCCAGCCCCAGTCGGCGGACGGCTCGGGTTCGGGGTCGTAAGCACTGTGAACTGACTGCGCCTTGGCGGAATGCTGGTCGGTCGAGGCCACCATAGCATCATCGCATACCGTCAGCGGGCGGGCTGGACCCGCGCCGGTTTAGCCCGCCCGCTGACGAGAATCACTATCGCCAAACCGACCTTCGACCAGCGATAACCCGGTAGAGGGCAAGCAGGATCAGCGAGCCGATGATGGCCCAGATCCAAGTGGCCCAACTGAAAAAGCCCTGATTCGGATGGAATCCCAGGGCTTGCCCCACAAGGCCACCCACAATGGCGCCGACGATCCCGATCAGAGTTGTCACGATAATACCGCCGGGATCGTCACCTGGCATGATCAACTTGGCGAGGGCGCCAGCGAGCAGACCTAGCACGATCCAGGAGATGAAGTGCATTCCCCCGTCTCCTTTCGAGCGCGTGCACTGCCAGTGTGATCCGCGGCTGGCTACCACGCACGCAAAACTTCCCGTCCATGGGGAACAATGACCTGGATGGACGCTTCAGACAGGCAACGCTCGGTCCTCGTGCTGGGCAGCACCGGCTCGATCGGTGTTCAGGCCCTCGACGTGATCCAGCGCAACCCCGCGCGCTTCCGGGTGGCCGGGCTGGCCGCGGGCGGCGCGGGCCCGCAAGCCCTGGCCGCGCAGGTACTCCAGACCGGCGCGCCCGCGGTCGCTGTCGCCCGGGGCCGGGCGGCGCAGGACCTGCAGCTGGCCTTGTTCGCTGAGGCGCAGCGACGCGGGTACGACCGGGGTAACTTCCGGTTGCCCCGGATCCTGGCCGGCCCCGGGGCGGTGACCGAACTCATCGAGGCTCAGCCCGCTGATGTGATACTCAATGGCGTCACCGGTTCCCGCGGCCTGGCGCCGACGCTGGCCGCGCTGCGCACTGGCGCCACCCTGGCCCTGGCCAACAAGGAGTCCCTGGTCGCCGGAGGCGCGCTGGTCACTCGCGCCGCCGCGCCCGGCCAGATCGTCCCGGTGGACTCCGAGCACTCCGCGCTCGCCCAATGCCTGCGGGCCGGCAGCCGGGCCGAGGTGTCCCGGCTGGTGCTTACCGCCTCCGGCGGCCCGTTCCGGGGGCACCGGAGGGAGCAGCTCGACGGGATCACCGCCGAGCAGGCGCTGGCGCATCCGACCTGGCGGATGGGGCCGGTGGTCACGGTGAACTCGGCCACACTGGTGAATAAGGGCCTGGAGCTGATCGAGACCCATCTGCTCTTCGGCATCCCCTATGAGCGCATCGACGTCGTCGTGCACCCCCAGTCGGTGATTCACTCGATGGTCACCTTCACCGACGGATCGACCATCGCCCAGGCCAGCCCGCCGGACATGCGGCTGCCGATCGCGCTGGCGCTGGGCTGGCCCGACCGGGTCCCCGGCGCGGCCCCGGCGTGTGCCTTCGGCAGCCCAGCGAGCTGGACCTTCGAACCGGTCGACACCGAGACCTTCCCCGCGATCGAGCTGGCTAAGGTGGCGGGCACCGCCGGAGGATGCGTGCCGGCGGTGTTCAACGCGGCGAACGAGGAGGCGGTGGCGGCTTTCCTCGGCGGCCGCTGCTCGTTCCCCGGGATTGTCGAGGCGGTCACTGCGGTACTGGATGAGGCGTCAGGGTGGCGAGCCGACCCGGCTACGGTGGAGGACGTGCTAGCGGCCGAGGACTGGGCCCGGCGCCGGGCCACGGAGCTACTGAGCGGCGAACCGGCCTGGGCCGCCTCCCCGGCCCAGGAGTTGAGTAGCCCCAAGTGAGGAGGAGCGCAGCGTGACGTTCGTGCTGGGGGTAGTGCTGTTCGCAGCGGCTATCGGACTATCCATCGCCTTGCACGAGGCTGGCCACATGTACAGCGCGAAGGCTTTCGGGATGAAGGTCCGGCGCTACTTCGTCGGTTTCGGCCCCACCCTGTTCTCCTTTCGCCGGGGCGAAACCGAGTACGGCCTCAAGGTGATTCCCGCAGGGGGTTTCTGCGATATCGCCGGCATGACCGCGCTGGAGGAGCTTTCCGACCCCGATGACCGCAAGCGGGCGTTCACCCGGTTTCCGGTATGGCAGCGGGTCGTGGTTCTCTCCGCCGGGTCACTGACGCATTTCGCGCTGGGCATCGTGCTGATCTACGTGATGGCGGTCTCGACCGGCCTGCCGAACCTCAACCCCGCGCCCACTCCCGCGGTGGTGGCCGCCGTCAGCCCCTGTCTCGGGCAGCGCAGTGACAACTCCTGCCCGCCGGGCTCCCTGGCGCCGGCCAAAGACGCGGGTCTGCGGCCGGGTGACCGGGTGCTCGCCGTGGCGGGCACCCCGGTGCGCGACTCCGAAGAGCTGGTCACCGCACTCCGCCGCCGTTCCGGCCCGACCGAGGTGCGGTTCGACCGGGACGGCCAGCAGCGCACCGTGCTGGTCAATGTCGCCCGGGTCCCGCTCTCAGCCGTGGGCGGCCAGGGCGGGGGGATGGTCGGGGCGATCGGCGTGTCGACTCTCCGCCCGCCCGCCCTGACACCCCGGTATGGCCCGGTGCAGGCGGTCGGCCACACCGTGAGCTTCACCGGCTTCATGTTCGCCGAGACCTGGCAGGGGCTCCAGCGATTCCCGCAGAAGATTCCCGCGCTGTTAGATCGGATCGCCGGTGAGCAGCGGCCGGATACCCCGGTGAGCGTGGTCGGCGCCAGCGTGCTGGGCGGCGATGCGGCTGATTATGGCGCCTGGTGGTTTTTCCTGTTCCTGCTCGCGACGCTGAACCTGTTCCTTGGCGTGTTCAATCTGCTGCCGCTGCTGCCGCTGGATGGCGGGCACGTCGCCGTCAACCTCTACGAAGGCGTCCGCAATGCGCTGCGGCGGGCCACTGGCCGCACCAACGGGCCTCCGGTGGATTACAGCCGCCTGATGCCGCTGACTTATGTGGTCATGATCGTCTTCATCGGGGTGGTCTCGCTGACCGTCACCGCCGACATCGTCAACCCGATCAGGCTGCCCCGGTGAGCCCCGGGCCCGCTGTGATGATCGGTATGCCCGCGGTGGCGCCAGCGGTGCTCGCGCCGCGCCGCAAGACCCGTCAGCTCATGGTTGGCTCGGTGGGTGTGGGCAGCGAGCACCCGGTGTCGGTGCAGTCGATGACCACCACGCTCACCGCCGACATCAACGCCACCCTGCAGCAGATCGCCGAGCTCACCGCGGCGGGATGCGACATCGTGCGGGTGGCCGTCCCGAGCGCCGACGACGCCGAGGCGCTCCCGGTCATCGCCCGCAAGTCCCGGATCCCGGTGATCGCCGATATCCACTTCCAGCCCAAGTACGTCTTCGCCGCGATAGAGGCGGGGTGCGCGGCGGTGCGGGTGAACCCGGGGAACATCAAGCGTTTCGACGACCGGGTCGCCGAGATCGCCCAGGCCGCGAAGGACACGGGCACCCCGATCCGGATCGGTGTCAACGCCGGGTCGCTGGATCCCAAGATCCTGGCCAAGTACGGCAAGGCGACCCCGGAGGCACTGGTCGCCTCCGCGCTGTGGGAGGCGAGCCTGTTCGCCGAGCACGACTTCCACGACATCAAGATCTCGGTGAAACACCACGACCCGGTGGTCATGGTGCGGGCCTACGAGCAGCTCGCTGACCAGTGCGACTACCCCTTGCACCTGGGTGTCACCGAGGCCGGACCGGCGTTCCAGGGCACCATCAAGTCGGCCACCGCGTTCGGGGCGTTGCTCAGCAAGGGAATCGGTGACACCATCCGGGTCTCGCTGTCCGCGCCACCGGTCGAGGAGGTCAAGGTCGGCCGCCAGATCCTGGAATCGCTGAACCTGCGCAGACGCGGGCTGGAGATCGTGTCCTGTCCATCCTGCGGGCGGGCTCAGGTCGATGTCTACAAGCTCGCCGACGAGGTGACCGCGGGCTTGGAGGGCATGGAGGTGCCGCTGCGGGTGGCGGTGATGGGCTGTGTGGTCAACGGGCCGGGGGAGGCGCGCGAAGCCGACCTGGGGGTGGCCTCGGGCAATGGCAAGGGCCAGATCTTCGTCCGGGGCAAGGTGATCAAGACGGTGCCGGAAGCGCAGATCGTGGAAACCCTCATCGAGGAGGCCTTCCGCCTCGCGGGGGCGGACGCCGAAGCGGAGGAGTCGTGAGCGCTGTCCGGTGCTACAGCGCCGTTTCCCCCTCACAAGCGCGCGTGCTGGACACCCAGCACGCGCGCGGTGTGAGAGCGGCGCTGGCCACGGACCCAGTGGCGTCCTGCATGGTCGCCGCGCGGGTGGAACACGGCGGGCTGGATCCGTGGCGGCTCGGCGGGGAGATCTGGGGATTCACCCACGACCGGGAAAGCCAAGGTGAGCTGGACGGGCTGTGCTTCTCCGGCGCCAATCTGGTGCCCCTGTGCGGGGGGCGCCCGGCGGTCCACGCCTTCGCCGAGCGGGCGGCGAGCCGGGGCCGGACCTGCTCCTCGATAGTCGGGCCGGCCGAGCATGTCCTCGCCATGTGGTCGCAGCTCAGTGATCATTGGGGACCCGCCCGCGAGGAACGCCCCGACCAGCCGCTGCTGGTGCTCACCGGGCCGCCCCGGGTGCCGGAGGACCCCCAGGTCCGCGCGGTGCGCCCCGACGAGCTGGACCGCTACCTGCCGGCCGCCGTCGCGATGTTCACCGAGGAGGTGGGGGTCGATCCCCGGCTGCCCGACGGCGGTGCCGGGTACCGGGCCCGGGTCGCGGAGCTGATCGCGGCGGGCCGCGCGTTCGCCCGCTTCGAAGACGGCGAGGTGGTGTTCAAGGCGGAGATCGGGGCGATGTCGTCTGTGGTGGGGCAGATCCAGGGCGTCTGGGTGCACCCCGGCCGGCGCGGTCACGGCCTGGCGGCGGCCGCGACAGCGGCTGTGGTCGGGCAGCTGCAGCGGATGGGCCGGATCGCCAGCCTGTACGTCAACGCCTACAACACCCCGGCTCGCGCCACCTACCGCCGGGTTGGCTTCACCCAGGTGGGGTGCTTCGCCACAGTGCTGTTCTGAATCGCCTCTGAATCGCCACTGGTCCGGAGCGTGAGAGGGCATACTCGCTCACCGTGCGCCGACAACACCTGGCAGCCGCCCTGCTGGTGATGACCACCTGGGCAGGGTCGCTGCTGGCCGGATGCGGGATCTTCGGTGCCGACCCGCGTGATACCGCGACCGCGTTCCTGGACGCGGCGGCCCGCGGCGATGCCGTCGCGGCGGGACGGCTCACCGACGATCCACCCGCCGCCACCGACACGGTCAGGCGGGTCCGCGATGAGCTGAAACCGCAACGGCTGCGGTTCACCCTCGGTGATATCCGTTCCGGTGACCACATCGCCGCCGCGGCGTTCACCGCGGTGTGGGACCTGGGGGTGAACCGGCAGTGGCGCTACAACGGCGAGGTCACCCTCGTCCCGGCGGACACCTCCCAGGGCTGGCTGGTGCGGTGGAGTCCCGCCGTCCTGCATCCCCGGCTGTCCGCGCGGGAGCGACTGGTGATCCGTGAGGTGCCAGTGGACGCACCCCCGGTCGCCGATCGCGCCGGGACGCCGTTATTCACCCAGCAGACCGTGGTCACAGTCACGCTGGACCGCGCCAAAGCTCCCGACCTGGCCGGGGTGGCCGCCCAGCTGGCGGCAGCGCTGGCGCCGCTCGATTCCCGGATCACCCAGCAAGCGATCATCGCGGGAGCTAACGCCGCCCCACCCGGTCAGCCCAGCGAGGTGGTGACGCTGCGTGAGCGTGATTACCAGTCGGTGCGGGACCGGATCTACGACCTGCCTGGGGTGAGCTTTCCCACCCGCCGCCAGCTGCTCGGGCCCGATCGCTACTTCGCCGCTGCGCTGGTGCCCGGCATCCGCCGGGTGGCCGAGGAGCGGCTCGCGGCCGCCGCCGGGTGGAGCATCGTCACGGTGAACCCGATGGGCCAGGACGTCGAGACTCTCGCCTCCCAGCAGCCACGACCAGCGCCAACCCTGACCACCACCGTCGACCGGGCTGTGCAGGGCGCCGCCGAACGCGCTCTCGCCCCGGTGCCCAACGCGGCGATGATCGTGGTGATCCAGCCTTCCACGGGGGAGATTCTCGCCGTCGCGCAGAACAGCGCGGCGGACGCCCAAGGTCCGCTGGCGCTGACCGGGCGCTACCCGCCCGGCTCCACGTTCAAGATTGTCACGGCGGTGGCGGCCCTGGAGGCCGGGCAGGCTACCCTGGA
This sequence comes from Pseudonocardiaceae bacterium, assembly GCA_035712045.1. Taxonomy (GTDB): domain Bacteria; phylum Actinomycetota; class Actinomycetes; order Mycobacteriales; family Pseudonocardiaceae. Next base: position 8,424 of record DASTBN010000308.1, on the reverse strand, counting down.
CGCGCCGGTGGCCTGCCCAGCCACCACGTCAATCGGGGAGCGGGTCATACCCAATGACCACCTCTTCGATCTCGGGACGGTGCCGTTGCACACCGCGTTCGCCCGGTCCTGCAACACCACCTTCGCGCACCTGGCGGCCAACATGGGCCCGGGTGAGCTGACCGACGCCGCGCGCCAGATGGGCATCGGGCTCGACTATGACGTCGCCGGTATCACCACCGTCACCGGTCAGGTCCCCCCCTCGGAGTCATTGGTGCGGCGGGCGGAGAACGGCTTCGGGCAGGGCAGGGTGCTCGCCAGCCCGTTCGGCATGGCATTAGTGGCCGCGACGGTCGCGGCTGGCGGGAAGGTGCCGGATCCGGTTCTGATCAGGGGCATGCCGACGCATATGGTGCCGGCACCGGCGACGCCGGTGCCGCGCGAGGTCGCTGACGCGCTGCGGGTGATGATGCGGGAAGTGGTGACCCAGGGCACCGCGAAAGCCCTCGCGGGCCAGGGCCAGCTGTTCGGCAAGACCGGGACAGCGGAGGACGACCCGCTGACCCACGGGTGGTTCGTCGGCTTCCGCGGTGATCTCGCGTTCGCGACCCTGGTGGTGGGCGGGGGTTCCTCCGGGCCCGCTCTCGACGTCTCCGGGATGTTCCTCTCGGCGCTTTCCCCACCGCCGTGACGGGCGTGTCGGCCTCACCGGCATAGAGTGGGGACATGGCTGTGCGAACTTCGCTGCGTCCTGGCCGACTGACACCGATGCGCCCGGTCCCCCCGGAGATCCCGCGGCCGGAATATGTCGGAAAAGCCGCGCCCGCCCCCTACGCCGAATCCCCGATCCAGCCGCTTGAGGTGATCGAGGCGATGCGGGTGGCGGGCAAGATCGCCGCGCAGGCGCTCGCCGAGGGCGGCCGGGTGGTGGCGCCCGGAGTCACGACCGACGAGATCGACCGGGTGGTGCACGAGTTCCTGTGCGACCACGGCGCCTACCCCTCGACACTGGGGTACAAGCGCTTCCCGAAATCCTGCTGCACCTCGCTGAACGAGGTGATCTGCCACGGTATCCCGGACTCGACCGTGATCGGGGACGGGGACATCGTCAACATCGACGTCACCGCCTTCATCGGCGGGGTACACGGCGACACCAACGCCACCTTCCTCGCCGGGGATGTCTCCGAGGAGGACCGGCTGCTGGTCGAGCGCACCCAGGAGGCGCTGTCGCGCGGGATCCGCGCGGTGCGGCCTGGCCGGCAGCTCAACGTGATCGGCAGGGTCATCGAGGCCTACGCCAAGCGCTTCGGTTACGGCGTGGTCCGCGACTTCACCGGGCACGGCATCGGCCGTTCCTTCCACGGCAAGCTGGTCGTGCTGCACTACGACGAGCCCTCGGTGGACACCGTCCTGGAGGAGGGCATGACCTTCACCATCGAGCCGATGATCACGCTGGGCACGATTACTTACGACGTCTGGGCCGATGGCTGGACGGTGACCACCAAGGACAAGCGGCGCACCGCCCAGTTCGAGCACACCCTGGTCGTCACCGCGACCGGCGCGGAGATCCTCACCCTGCCGTAATGCGCCTATAGCCGATGAACGGGGCGCTGCTCGTCGCTGGCACCACCTCGGATGCGGGCAAGAGCGTGCTCGTCGCCGGGATCTGCCGGTGGCTGGCCCGTCGCGGGATCTCGGTAGCGCCGTTCAAGGCGCAGAACATGTCCAACAACTCCGTCGTCACCCCGGACGGTGGCGAGATCGGCCGGGCCCAGGCCATGCAGGCCGCGGCGTGCGGTATTCCGCCTGAAGTACGGTTCAACCCGGTGCTGCTCAAACCGGGCAGCGACCGGTGCTCCCAGGTCGTAGTGCTCGGGCGGGCGCGCGGGGTGGTGTCCGCCGCGTCCTACCGGGGCCGCAAGGCCGAACTCCTCGACGTGGTGGTCCGTACCTTGGCCTCACTGCGGGCCGAGTACGACGTAGTGATCTGCGAGGGCGCCGGATCGCCGACCGAGATCAACCTGCGGTCCACCGACATCGCCAACATGGGGCTGGCTACGGCGGCTCGCCTGCCGGTGCTGGTGGTCGGGGACATCGACCGCGGGGGAGTGCTCGCGCACCTGTTCGGCACGCTAGCCCTGCTCTCGCCCGCCGACCAAGCGTTAGTCGCTGGCTTTGTGATCAACAAGTTCCGTGGCGATCCGGACCTGCTCGCCCCCGGTTTAGCGCAGCTACACGCGCTCACCGGCCGGCGTATCTACGGCGTGCTGCCGTTCAGCCCGGATCTGTGGCTCGACGCCGAAGACTCGCTGGCGCATGTCGCGGACAGCGTGATCGGCAGACCGGCTCCGCCCTACGGCAGCCAGTGGCTGCGGGTGGCCGCTGTGCGGCTGCCCCGGATCTCCAACGGCACCGACCTGGACGCGCTGGCCTGCGAGCCCGGGGTAGCGGTGCGCTACGTCACCGAGCCGTCCCGGTTAGCCGACGCCGACCTGGTGGTGCTGCCCGGCTCGAAAGCCACCGTGGCGGACCTGTCCTGGCTGCGCCGGACCGGCCTGGCCGACGCGGTGCTGGCGCACGCCGCCGCTGGACGGCCGGTGCTGGGAATCTGCGGCGGCTACCAGATGCTAGGGCGTCGCATCATCGATGATGTCGAATCCAGCGCGGGGCCGGTGGCGGGTCTGGGGCTGCTCGACCTCGATGTGGTCTTCGACCCCGTGAAGCACCTCGGCAGGCCAACCGGCACCGCGCTGGGTGAGCCGGTCACCGGCTATGAGATCCACCACGGCCGGGTGGTGCACCGGGGCGAACCGGCCCTGATCTCAGGACCTGACGAGGGGTCCGACGGTGGCCACACAGTGGGTACCCATTGGCACGGGTTGCTGGAGAATGACGCCTTCCGCCGTGCCCTGCTCCATCGAGTGGCCCACCTCGCCGGCCGCTCCGGCTTCCTTCCCGCGCCAGACACCACCTTCTCCGCAATGCGGGCCGCCCAACTGGATGTCCTCGGCGACCTCATCGAAGCCCATGTGAACACCGCGGCCCTCGCTGATCTGATCACCCTCGGTCCCGCCCCCAACCTCCCGCTCCTCCGGCCAGGCACCAGCTCTCCGTAGCCTCTTATTGCTCTGCGGTCCGACCCATGGTAGATGTATCAGTATGCCTGGCGGTCCGGAACCCCGAATGACAGAACAGACACTTCAGGTGATACGAGCGATGCTCGCTGAGCCTGATCGGGAGATGTATGGGCTGGAGATCGGTAAAGCGGTTGGGGTGCCTAGCGGCACCCTCCACCCGCTGCTGGCGCGGTTGGAGCGCTTCGGGTGGCTGGAAAGCCGATGGGAGATCATCGAGCCGGCGGAGGAAGGTCGGCCGCGGCGCCGTTACTACCGGCTCAGCCCCGCTGGCGCGGAACGAGGCCGCGCCGCTCTGGCCCGGCTTGGGATCCCGGTGGGGGAGAGCGAGCGCAGCCATCAGGTTGAGCATAGGACGGTGCGATGGTCCGCCCCGAGGCTGGTGGATGGTGCCTGATGGACTGGCGTCTCGCCTTTGAGAGCGCCCGCACTTCCATGAGCGCTCTGGACATCTCCGGTGGACTCGAACGGGCTCAGCATCGGGCCAGCGATCGTGATCTCAATCGCGATCTCGCCAGCGCCTCGGACGTCGCCACCCTGCTCGCCGGAGTCCTCCATCTTGATCGTGCTCGCGTGCTGGACGATGCTCGCGTCCACTCCAGCGATCTCGTCGGCTACCTCACCAAGGCGCTCAACAGTGACTACCCCCTGCACCGTGAGCGCGCCCTCAACGACGCCGCGGTGGCCGCCCGGCTCCTCGCTTGCGAGCTGGATCACGCTCTCGATGTCATACTGGAGCGCGACTACGCTCCGGGTGGCGATGCCCCCGGCGATCTCGATCTTTCTCGTGACCTGGCCAGCGCCCTGGCCAGCTATCATGATCTTCTCTGCGTCCTCGCCGGTTATCCAGGTCTCGATCGTGATTGCTCCCCGGCCGCTGACTTCGCCCGCTACCGCACCATCGCCCGAAACCTCGCCCGCTGCTTGGAGAGCCTCCCCTCTGGGTCGTGGGCAGGACACGGTGCTGGTGCCTGGTCGATACAGGTCAGGGTGAGAGCGGCAGTGCTGCTGCTGCCCCGATCATGGCGCCCGCGCTATTTCGAGGAGTGGCAGGCAGAGCTGACCGAGCTTCCCTCACGTGCAGAGCGGCGTGATTTTGCGCGACGAGTGTGGGTGCAGGCGTGGGAGCTGCGCAAAGAGCTGGTCGGGAGGGCATGCCCGCCGGATGAGGTCCGGGTGGAGGGGTAAGTCCGGTGGCGAGGTGGCATGATCATGCTGCGTGGCACGCGGAGAGGTTTTAGGCGTGACGTCGGCCCGCTGGCTCTGACGTTCGTCTCACTGGGTTCGATCATCGGCTCGGGGTGGCTGCTGGGCGCGTCGACCGCAGCTACCTCGGCTGGCGGGTCGTCGATCCTGTCCTGGCTATTAGGCGGCCTGATCATCGTCCTGCTGGCCCTGGTACACGCGGAGCTGGGCGCGGCTTACCCGCTGGCCGGGGGTACCGCGCGATGGCCCCGGGTGGCGTTCGGCTCGCTGGGTGGATTCACCGCTGGCTGGGTTTCCTGGCTGGCGAACGCGATGCTTGGCCCGATCGAGGTCGAGGCCGCGCTGGGCTACCTGGACCACCAGTGGCACGGGCTGATCAGCGGTGATGGCGGGCTCACGCCTGCCGGGCTGACCGCGGCCACCGCGTTGATGTCGCTCTTCGCCGTGATCAATGTCCTTGGGGTCCGGTGGCTGGCTGGCAGCAACTCGATCGTGGTGGCATGGAAGATCGCGGTACCTGTCCTGACAGTCGCCGTGTTGATCGTGGTGTCGTTCCATGCGGCGAACTTCACCACCGGTGGCGGGTTTGCTCCCTACGGCGTCCATGGGGTGCTCGCGGCCCTGCCGCTGGGTATCGTCTTTGCACTGCAGGGCTTCGAGCAAGCGACGCAGCTCGGTAGCGAGGCACGAGACCCGCAACGCAACGTCCCTCGGGCCGTGATCGGCTCTGTGATCTTGGGTACCTTGCTCTACCTGGCGCTGGAGATCGCCTTCATTGGCGCGCTAACCCCGGCCGGTCTCCAGCAGGGATGGGCCAACTCGGTGGGCAAGGGCGATTTCGGGCCGTACGTCACGCTGGCCGCAGAGTTAGGTCTGGGCTGGCTGGCCGTCATCTTGTACCTCGACGCGTTCATCTCACCGGCTGGCACCGGCCTGGTTTCGGTAGGCTCGTCGGGGCGACTGGCCTATGCGCTGGGCTACGCTGGCTACGTTCCCCGGGCGGCCAGCCGGATCAGCCCCCGCGGTGTCCCTCACGTCTCGATCATGCTGGCTTTCGTCGTGGGTTTGGTCTTCTTCCTGCTCTTCCCGAGCTGGAAGGACCTCGTCCAGCTGATCACCGCCGCCACAGGGATCATGTACGCGTTCGCCCCGATCACCTTGCTGGCGCTGCGCAAGGCCGACCCGGACCGCGCTCGCCCCTACCGGCTACCGATCGCCCCGGTTCTGGCTCCGGTTGCTTTCGTCGCGGCGAACGAAATCGTCTATTGGACCTCCTGGGCCACGGTGCACAAGCTGATGCTGGTGGTCGCGGCTGGCTACCTGATATTCGGAACCTCGTACGTGCTGAGCCGCCCGCTCGAGCGGCCACCGCTGGACTCGTGGTCGCTGGCCTGGATCACTCCCTGGCTCGCTGGGCTGACCGTGATCTCATATCTCGGGCGATACGACGGGACGAAACTCATTCCCGAGTGGGTCGACATCGGCGTGGTAGCCGCGTTCAGCCTGCTTATCTGCTACGCCGCCGTTCACTTCCGCTTGTCCACCGAGCGGGTCACCGCCACTGTTGCCGCAGACCAGCGTGAGGCGCCAGACTAGCCGGATTCCACCACCCCCACCGGATCCCCGCGCATCGGTTTCGAAGCCGCGTTCCGGACTGTGCTCAGCGAGGTCGCTGAGACGTTCGAATGCCGGTGACCCGTTCGACCGGCTGCTCATCGCGCAGGCTCGGTGCGAAGGGCTCACGATCGTCACCGCCGATCGGGCGTTCGCCGCCTATGATGTGCCGATCCTGCCCGCATGATTCCACGGTGGCATTGTCATGGTCCAGGAACTCGTGAATTTGGCACCAGGTACATTTTCGGCCTGGAAGCTGACTGGAGGGGGTGCTGGGGTATGACGGCGACTCAGGTTTTGCCGATGTCCCCTACCGGCCGGGTGCCATCCCCTGCCGGGGCGTAGGACGAGTCGGTGGCGAGTCGGCTGTGGCTGGCGCTGTAGGCGAAGTAGACGACGAATCCCACCCCCATCCAGAGGCCGAACCGGATCCAGGTAGCTGCGGGCAGGTTGAGCATCAGGTAGAGCGAAGCGAGAGCGGCGAGAACGGGGACGACCGGGACGCCGGGACACCGGAATGCCCGGGGCAGCTCAGGACGCGTGCGGCGCAGCGCGATCACACCGAGGGCGACCAGGACGAACGCGAACAGCGTGCCGATGTTCACGAGCTCGGCCAGTTCGGTGAGCGGAACCAGCGCGGACAGCACGGCGACCACCACGCCTGTCATGATCGAGGTCCGGACCGGGGTGCCGAAACGCTGATTGACCGCGGAGAACACCGGTGGCAGCAGCCGGTCCCGGCTCATGGCGAAGAAGACCCGGCTCTGGCCCAGCAGCAGGATCAGCATCACGGTGGTCAGGCCGAACAGCGCGCCTACCGAGATGACGGTCGCGAAGCCCGGCTTGCCGACGGAGCGGAACGCCTCAGCCAGCGGCGCGTTGACCTTGATATCGGTGTATTTCACCATTCCGGTGATGACGAGGCACACCGCGACGTAGAGCGTCGTGCAGATCGCCAGTGAGCCGAGGATGCCGATCGGCATGTCCCGCTGTGGCCTCTTGGTCTCCTCGGCCGCGGTCGCGACGACGTCGAAGCCGATGAACGAGAAGAACACCAGCGCGGCCCCGGTGAAAATGCCCGTGACGCCGAAGGAGCCCGGCGAGAAGCCGAAATCCTGCAGCAGCGACGGGGTGCTCTGCGCACCGCCCGCGCCGGGGGAGCCGGACGGGGGAATGAAAGGAGAATAATTGCTGGCCTTGATGTAGAACAGCCCGGCTATGATGACGAACAGCACGATGCCGACCTTGACGGCGACGATGGTCATGTTGACCTGCGATGAGAGCTTGATCCCCAGGCAGATCACCCCGGTCAGGACGAGGACGATCGCGGCCGCGACGATATTGCGCCCGTTCCCATACGCCCAGTCTGGAATCGTGATCCCGGCCGATTTCATCACATCGGCGAAGTACGTTGACCACCCCACCGCGACGGTGCTCGCGCCGAGCGCGAGCTCCAGGATGAGGTCCCAGCCGATGATCCACGCCACGAGTTCGCCCAGGCTGGCGTAGGAGAAGGTGTAGGCCGAGCCGGCCACCGGCACCGTGCTGGCGAACTCCGCGTAACACAGCCCGGCCAGCGCGCAGGCGATGCCCGCGAACACGAACGACAGCGCGATGGCCGGGCCCGCCTGGATCCCCGCTGCCTTGCCGGTCAGCACGAAGATGCCGGTCCCGATGACCACCCCGACCCCGAAGACGATGAGCTCGAGGGGCCCAAGTCGCTTCCGGAGCTGATGGACTGGCTCCTCGGTGTCCGCAATGGACTGCTCGATGGTCTTCGTCCGCCAGAGATTCATGATCTACCTCCTCCCCCGAGCAGCATAGGGGCGCATGACCAACAAATCAGCCACATAATCGCGTGGAACCCAGCGCTCGATGGGAACGTCTGATTTATTACTTTAGCCCGTTGACAGGTCGCGGAGGTCGCATGGGCGATGTCATCAAGCGGGCCGTCGCCGCCGCACTGCTCAGCGCTGCGGTGGTCACCACGAGCGCGATCCCAGCGTGGTCGGCGGTGCCGGAGATTCCGGTGCTCACCGGGATCCGGACCGGTGCGCATCCAGGCTTCGACCGGATCGTGCTGGATCTCTCCGGTCCCCCGCCGCGAGTCAGCTCCCAGTTCGTCGATCGGGTGATCCGGGGACTTCGAGGGGGTGCTCTCGGTGGGGGCCGGGATGCGCAAGCGGACCTGGATCAAAGCCTTCACCCTCACCAGGCCTCCTCGCGTGGTCATCGATGTCGGGTGGTGAATCCGTAAGCTCGATGCGGTGCGGATCTTGCTGCTGTCCACCGCTGATACCGACCTGCTCGCCGCCCGGGCCTGTGGTGCCGGCTACCGGCTGGCCAACCCGGCCCGCGCCGAGCCCGAGGCGCTGCCCGCGCTGATCGAGGGCGTGGACCTGGTCGTGCTCCGGCTGCTCGGCGGGCGGCGGGCCTGGGAATCCGGGCTGGAGGCGCTGCGCCGGACAGGGCTGCCGATGGTGTGCCTGGG
>DASTBN010000307.1:0-7224 GCA_035712045.1 Pseudonocardiaceae bacterium | reverse complement strand
GCACCACGCGGGCAACCACGCTGGTCAGGACAATGATAGCGGCAAGCCGGGTGACGCACCGTGATCCGGGAAGATCGCGAGCTGTTAGCCGAGCTGACCCGGCTCAACCGGGCAATGGCGCCCTTCGCCATGCGCATCATGGAGAACGCCGCGAATGCTGATGAACAGCGCACCTACGCCCTACGGCCGTGCGGTTACTTATCGGCATCATAATGTTACTCAGGCGGCATCGAGTCAATAAACAGAGTCAGCAGTTGATCGCGAACTTGACATCGTCTCCCACCTCGGAATGACACGATGTCTCCAAGACAATCCACGGAACTGCCCACCGGGCCCGGCGGGGCCTCGCGCGGCTCGGCCCAGCTCAGCGTGTCGTGCGTCATCACGGCTAGCTGACGTTGCCCCGGAGGAAGCTAATTGTCGATCATGTGGCTCAGTAGGTCAGATCGGCCGAGTAGGGCCCGCCGAGGGACCCGCTGGGGCTAGCCGTGCAAACATGAAACTGGGTGCCAGCCAGGATGTTATTGGCCAGGGTTGTGGTCATCATCCCGGTGGTGAGGAGCTTCTCCTCGCCGAAGAACATCCCGGTCTTGGCATTCTGAAGCCTGGCCATCAATTGCCCCGCCGGGGCCTGGTTGAGCACCATGTCGATGTTCCCGGTCTCGTTCTTGGTCCGGGTGTTGACTCCGCAGACCAATTGACCGGAATTCCCCGCTGTCCCGGTGATGTGGCGCAGGACGGGCTGGGCCGCCGCCGGGGACGCGGCGGCCTGGGGGCCCGCCAGGCCGATGATTCCTGCGGCCAGCCCCACTACCGCTGGCGCTACCGCTGCACTCGCTCTCATCACGCTGCTCCTTAGCTACCGCGATACCCCAACCGCCGCCCGGGCTATCCCGGCTTCCGGCGCGGGCACGATAGCGCGCCGCCGGGACACGCACCGGCCAGCGCGTGAGTCCGCCAGCGCACTGCGGGCGCGATCCGCGCATCCCCGGCAGCACTCGCGGGCGATGCCAGCCAAGGGTGAGGCGCTATCCCGGCTGCATACAGCCTCAGACGGGACCTGCCCGCCGATCAGCAGATGGCCCGGCGACCCGATCACCCCAGTGGGGGTCGGGGGCTGGGCGTACCTGAGGACGGCGAGCGGCCGAATGGAGCAGGCAAAAACGGCATATGACGTTCACGCCGGTCAGCCGCCGCACGCGGCACGCCGCTGGGCGCCACGCGTGCCCGATGTTCTCAGATCACGGTTGACTCTGACGCTGTGTCATGGTCTGAGCTGGGCCCACTCGCCGGTGCCAGCCAGAAACTGGAGGAGATCGCGCTGGAGGTACCGCGCATTGGCGGTTTGGATCTTGGGAGAGCAGCCAGCCGATCGGCCGGCCCCAGGATCATCGTTATGTGAGGCCGCTGGTCATCGGCACTCGGCGAGCATGATCGCTGTTTGGGTGTCGTAAGTGACAGATTTTGTCGCTCTCGACACCAAAACAGTGATCAAGGCGACTGGGGAGTCAGCGGAGGCGTCAATTCAGGGCGGGCACAGTTCTCTCACGATCAGCGACGGCCCAAGCCCTCAAGGAGCTTTCAGCGGTGATCTACTACGACACCAACCAGTGGCACTGGATCCGTGATGCGACCGCGTATCGGCAAGCCTGCGACACGATCATGCTGCGGGCGTGCTGGCGGGATCCCGCCGGGGTGTTCCGGGTGGACGCGGTTCGCCGAGGACCGGGCCCGGTTCGCTGATCTCCCGGCGCTGGGTCACTACCAGCGGGTACGGGATGGCCAATCGCCGGAATGGCAGGCTGATTTCTACGCCGATACCACCGGCCCGCTGCCGGACCAGGAGCGGCCCATGGTGGACGTCGAGACCGGGGTGAGCGACCCAGCGGAGTTCCTGCGGCGGTGGCTGATCATTACGAGTCCCGCCAGCGGCGCCGCGCCGCAGTGTACGCGCCGCTGCCACTGTGGGACGCGCTACTGCCTTTGATCGGGGACCCGACGGTAGCGGCCACATCGTCCCGAAACGGGATTACCTGTGCGCCCCTGTGGGGAAAGCCAGCCTTCTCGTCCAGCGAGGCTGGTTCTCCTTCGCCACCGGATGGGATTCCGGCGCCGAGCCCCGCTAATACCCGATCAGACGTCGTCGGCCTGCCACCAAGGCCTGGACACACCTCCGCCGCGCCGGACTAGTGTCAGGATGACGCTGCGAAGAGGGAGAACAGTGATGGCTACCGGGTTGTTCTTGATGGCGGGTGTCCTCATCGCGATGGGATGGTTCGCCATCGGCTGGGTCGCCCGCGGCCAGGAGAACCGCAAGTACGCCGAGAGCCGCCTCCGGTACCTCGCCGATCAAGCGATCGAGGAGCAGCGGGAGTTCATCGAAGCCCGTGCCCGGTGGGAGGCTGAGCGAGTGCCCCAGGATTCCCCGACCGTGGTGAACGTGTTCATCGCCGCGCCCCCTATCCCCTCGCCGCGATCAGCGGTGATCGACGGCGAGGTCATCCGCGCGCTGCCCGCCGTGCGGGCGCCCCGCGAGGAGTGAACCTGGAGTCAGTTAATCGCCAGAGCACGATTCTCCTGACGCCGTCATGGCAGCGGAGGTACCCGGAGTGGCGATCACCTGGCCAGACCTGGACGCACCGGCGGGCGAGGGGTGGGCGCGGCGGGACGGCGCGGGTCCGGCGGCGGAATCGCTCCAGGTATGGCTGCGGGCGTGCGCGCGATCCGGGTGGGCCGCCCCACTCGGTACCGAGTCCGCCGGGATCGCGCTGGCCAGCGGGCGGGTCACGGCAGGCGCCGTGCGGGCGCTGTGGTCGGTACCCGCCCACCGGGCCGCGGCAATGGACGGCATCGCGGTGTCCGCGGCCGACACGCGTGCCGCGACGCCGGAACGCCCCACGCGGTTGCCCCCTGGGGAGTTCGATGTCATCGATACCGGTGACCTGATGCCGGACGGGCGCGACGCCGTGATCATGCGCGAGCACCTCCGGCACCTGGGCGATGGCAGCGTGGAGATCAGCAACGCGGTGGCGCCCGGCCGTCACGTCCGTTCCCCCGGTGAGGACATCCGGGCTGGGACGCTGCTGCTGCCGGCCGGTCACCGTGTCCGCCCGGTCGACGTGGCCGCGCTGGCTGGCGCGGGTCACCGCACCATCGCGGTGCGGCGCCGGCCGGTGGTGGCCATCCTGCCGACCGGGGATGAGGTGCGGCCGGTGGGCAGCGTGCCCGCACCGGGCGAGGTACTCGACACGAACTCGCTGATGCTGGCCGGGATGGCCGGGGAAGCGGGCGGTGAGGTGCTGGCCCTGCCGATCGTGCCCGACCAGCCTGATGTGATCGCCACCGCCGTGGCGCGGGTCGCCCGCCGCGCCGACGTGGTGCTCGTGATCGCCGGTTCGAGTGCCGGTCGCGGCGATCACACCGCTGCGGTGGTGCGCCGTCTCGGTCACATCGCGGTGCAAGGCGTGGCGATCCGTCCTGGGCATCCGGTTCTGCTCGGGGTCCTCTCCGGAGACCGCCCGGTGCCCGTGGTCGGCGTACCGGGTTACCCAGGCTCAGCCGAGCGGGCTTTCACCTGTTTCGTGCTGCCGTTGCTGAACGTCCTGCTGGGTATCACCCGATCGGAGCAGCGGTACTCCGTGCCAGCCCGGCTCGCCTGTCCCGTCAGCTCAGCCCCGCACCTGGAGGAGTACCTCCGGCTGCGCCTGGCCCGGGTCCTCGACCCCCGGACCGGGCGGGAGGATCTAGTAGCCGTCCCGTTGCGGCGCGGCGCTGGAGCGCTGAACACGATAATCCAGACTGAGGCGTTACTGCGCATCCCGATTGGCATCAGCGGGGTCGCGGCGGGCGCCGAAGTGGCGCCCATCCCGCTCGGGGGTGCCGCGTTCGAGACGGCGACCACCATCATCGCTGGCCCGCGCTCACCCGCCGCAGATGCGCTGCTCGAAGAGAGCGGAGCCCGTGGCGTGGTGCAGTGGATCGAGTCCAGCGCGCGGGAGGCGAGTGAGGCATTGGCCACCGGCTTGTGCCACGTGGCCGCGCTGGGCGCGGACGATGCGCTCGCGGGCGGCCCCGGAGATTTCCTCGCCGCGCTCGCCGAGCGGATCGGGAAACTCGCGACGCTCCGCATCTCCGCCAGGGAGGCGCTCGTGCTGCCCGCGCTGGCGTGGGATAGCTCACCGGTCATGGTGCTGCGCGGGGCACTGCTCGCAACGCGGGAAGCGCCGGAGAGCTGAGGCGAACGCGTTGCCCGCGAATTGACACCTCCTAGAGCACACGCTAACTTCCACCCTGTGCCCGCGCGGGTGCACCCAACCGAGGGGTGGGTGGTCCTGACCTCGTGGATCTTGTCGAGGTGACAGGGCACGAAACTAGTGTCGGCCCTCATTCAGGACGCGCTGGTGGTGTTCGAACTCCGTGTCAGTGTGATGGCGAAGCCGGTGACGCTGCCTCACCATCACACTGACACCACCAGTCCAGCTTTATTCACAGACGGGTGTGGCCGCCAGGCCACGGCTTCTTACACGGAGCTGGCGCACGGTTCCCTTTTCCGCACTGCCGCGCCGGTGATCCCAGTGAATGAGGCGTGCCAGGCCAGAAGCGCCGTCACGATTCCGAGGTAACCACCCATCGTGGTGATAATGGCGGCACCGGAGTACGCGCCGATGGTCAGGACAGCGAACGTCGTGAGCAGCGCGACGAAGACGGCAGCTATCGCGCCCGAGACCCGCAGCGCCGCTATCGTCATGTAGGCCGTGAAGATCGTCCAGGCTAGCAAGAACAGCCCAGTCGCGGACGCCGCGGACGCGGCGGGCAGGCTGGGAGCGAGAAACTTGACGTACGTGGCGAAAGATAACCAGAACGCTCCATAGGAACTGAATGCCAGCGCGCCGAAGGTGTTCGCCTTGCGAAACTCCCACATCCCGGCCAGCAGCTGGACGAGCCCGCCGTAGAACAGCGCCAGCGGCAGTACCACCGGCTCGGCCGCCTTCGCGACCAGGCCAGCGTTGATGCAGCTGAGCACGAAGGTGGTCAGCGCGAATCCGGCTAAGCCCAGCGGCCCGGGATCAGCGATGTGATCACCCCGGGGCGCGGCCCACATCTCCAGTGAATCGAACTCGCCGCGTTCAATCACGGCACTTGATGACACAACCCGCTCCTCGTTATCAATGTAGGAAATCTTCTTGACGGCCGGGATCGTTAGACCCGGACCGCCTGACGGGCTCCTGCGGTGCCAGCGGACGTCATCCGTCGCTGGTCATCCCGGGCGTATTGCTTACGGGCCCGCCGTGTCACGCCAGGCTGGGCGGGAACACTGACCGGCTTGATCATGTGCCGCTTGAGAAACGCCTCCGTGCGCACCACCGCGAACTGCACCCATCCGCGTGCCACCATTCGCGTCCCGTCCTGGACGCAGACGTCCCAGCGGCTGAACCGGCCGTCGACGCTGGCACATTGTGCGGTGATGGTCAGCGTTGTCCCGACGCGGACCGGTGCCTTATGGGCGATGCACACCTTGGTACCGAGGCTGTCCTCATCATCGCCGATGACCTGGCGCAGTGCGTCCATCGCCGGCCACTCGCACAGCGCCACCAGGATGCCCGTGGCCAACACAGCGGGCTTCCGGGCGAATTCCGGCGCACCAGGAAACAGGGTGTTGACCAGGTCACGGGGACGGACCTGGTAGGTCAGGGTCCGGGCGAGCCCGGGAACGAGGCGGGGAACAGGGCTGAAATTCACCACGTCGTCCCATCGGCGCTCCAGCAGGGGCCTTCGTGGCCCTCAGCCAGCTGGCAGTGCCACTCGTCATCCTCTTCCAGGCTATTGATGTGACCCAACACACTGTCACAGCGTGATAACGATGCATCGTCACACCCGACCGATGTGATCAGAGTTCTCGATGAGATCAGTGTTGCTTTTGTAAGTGTGACCATGACGGCGGAGAGTAGTAGTTCATTGACGGGGTGTCACTAGCCACGCGCCACCCGACTGTGCGGTAACCGTCCGGGTGACCTGACTCCTGTAACACTTGAGGTCCCGATAACGACACAGACGCTGAGAGCCTCGTGGCGTAGGAACCCCCGACCCTGCGTCCCGGGGCTCTTCCCAATGCGTGGACCAGCACTGCCGGATCTGGCGGGGACAGCGCATGACGACGACGCCGGGTGAACCGCCTGAACCGGTGGCGCCGATGCTGGCGTCAGCTGGCGAACCGCCGTCGGGCCCGGACTGGGCGTTCGAGTTCAAATGGGATGGCGTCCGGGCGATCGCCGCGCTCGGCGGGCTGCGGGCGCGCCTCTACAGCCGCAACGGCAATGACATCACCGGTGGGTACCCGGAGCTGGCTGGGCTCGGCGAGCTGGCCGGGGGAGCCTCGGCGCTGCTGGACGGGGAGATCGTGGCGCTCGGCGGCGACGGGCGGCCAGATTTCGAGCTGCTGGTCCAGCGCATGCACCTGCGCTCACCGCCTCCCGAGCTGATGACGCGGATCCCGATCTGTTACTACGTGTTCGATCTGCTCGATCTCGGCGGCCACCGGCTGCTCTCGCAGACCTACCAGCTGCGCCGGGAACTGCTGAGCACCCTGGATCTCGGCGACGGGGCGCCGTGGGTCCAGGTGCCCCCGCACCACACCGATGTGTCAGGCCGCGAACTTCTAGAGGTGGCCCGCGCGCACGACCTGGAGGGCGTGGTGGGCAAGCGACTCGGATCGCGGTATGAGCCCGGCCGCCGCTCCCGGGCCTGGGTTAAGACCGCGCTGTTCCGTACCCAGGAGGTTGTGGTCGGCGGGTGGACAGCGGGGCAGGGCCGCCGATCGGCCACGTTCGGCGCGTTGCTGCTCGGTGCCTACGACGCGGCGGGCCGGTTACGTTATCTCGGCGACGTCGGTACCGGATTCACCGAGAAAATGCTCTCCGACCTGCTGGAACGTCTCGCCCCGCTGGCCGCGCCGCGCAGCCCGTTCGATGAGCCGGTGCCGCCGGAGCACGCCCGCCGGGCGCGCTGGGTGCGGCCAGTACTGGTTGGCGAGGTCGAATACCGGGTGGTGACCCTGGATCGCCGGCTGCGCCACACCACCTGGCGGGGACTGCGCCTCGACAAGGATCCCGCTGAGGTGACATTTCCATGACACTGGGTCTATGACGCTGGGCGGCATCGAGCCGAACACCTCGTTCCTGACCGGGGTGGATCGCTGGGTGGCCCAGCTCGGGCAGCTCCGGGACT
>DASTBN010000306.1:0-3269 GCA_035712045.1 Pseudonocardiaceae bacterium | reverse complement strand
TCCAGGCCGATCGCGAAGGCCAGCCCGGCGGCCAGCAGCTTGCCAAAAGTGTCCCGGACGGTGAGCCCGGTACGCATGCCACGCATCACGACCAGCAGGTACGTGAACAGCACGGCGGCCAGCCCGACGAAGCCCAGCTCTTCGCCGATCGCGGCGGCGATGAAATCGGTGTGTGCTTCGGGCACCAGGTCGGGACGCCCGGCGCCCAGCCCAGTGCCGAAGACCCCGCCAGTGCCCAGCCCGAACAGCGACTGCGCTATCTGATAGCCAGCCCCGTCGTAATCGGCGAACGGGTTGAGCCAGGCACTCACCCGGCTGTGCACGTGCGGGAAGATCAAGGTGGCGATCCACGCGCCGCCCAGGAAGAAGAGCATCCCGATGATCAGCCAGGCGATCCGTTCGGTGGCGACGTAGATGAGCACCAGCACGACCCCGAAGAACAGCAGCGACGTGCCCAGATCCTTTTCCAGCACCAGCACCGCCAGCGACAGGCCCCAGGCCGCCAGCAGCGGCGCGAGATCGCGGGCCCGGGGTAATTCCACGCCCAGCACCTTCTGCCCCGCAGTGGTGAACAGGTCCCTCTTGGTGACCAGGAACGCGGCGACGAAGATCATGAGCAGGATCTTGGCGAACTCGCCTGGCTGGATGCTGAACAGGCCGAACCGCAGCCAGATCTTCGCGCCGTTGACCTCGGACAGGGCGGCGGGCAGCAATCCGGGCAGCGCCAGCGCACCCAGCCCGACCAGGCCGCAGGTGTAGCCGTAACGGGCGAGCACCCGGTGGTCGCGGATCACCCACAGCACAGCCACGAAGAACGCCAGCCCCAGCGTGGTCCAGGCGATCTGGTGGCCCAGGTTGCCTGCGGGAACCGCCTCCCGCGCGGAGGTGGCCGCCGCTTCATCGGCCAGGTCGAGGCGGTGGATGACCACCAGCCCCAGCCCGTTGAGCAGCGCGACGCAGGGCAGGATCAGCGGGTCGGCATAGGGCGCCAGCCACCGCACCGCGATATGGGCGGCACCGAACAAAGCCAGGTAGGCGGCGCCGCCATAAAGCGCCGAGGAGGTAAGGCCCTGCGGCTGATTGAGCTCCACCAGCACCAGCGCGCTAGTCACGACGATGGCCGCGAACACGAGCATCACGAGCTCGAGGCCGCGTTTGGTCGGTGGTGAGGCCGCGGGAACCGCGCTCGCAGCCTGAGCGGTCGCTGGAGTGACCATTACCTCACCTCCGGCAGTCCACCCCGGGTTCCGGAGCCTTATCCGGCGGCGGTGGAGTGATGGCCGACGATCCGGCTGCCGGACCGGCCGACTGTGATCCGCTCGCCGACCCGGCCGACGGGGATCCGGCTGCCGGACTGGCCGATGGCGACAGGGGGGCGGCGCCTGGTTCTGCGGTCGCCGAGGTTGTGGCCCCGGCCGTGCCGTTCTGCGGACCCGTGCCGTTCTGCGGACCCGTGCCGTTCTGCGGGCAGGGTGTCAGCATCTCAGAGGTGCGCAGCCGACCGATGATCTCCCGGGCGCCGATCAGGCCGGTGTTACTGATCATGCCGCTCCTCACATCGGTTCGTGCGTGAGGTTTGAGGTCATGCAAGCGCACCGGCTCACAGCCCCGTGTCCCTTCCCAGCAGCTGCCTTCGGCCCAGGAATGCAGCGGCAGGCCCAGGAATTCGCCCCGGACGCCACGGAAAACGCTCACCTCGTCGTTGTCGGCCACCCCGACGTAGTACTGGCCGAGCACCATGGCCGAGCCGATCGCGGCGACGGTGGTGATCAGCGCGGCGAGCACCGCAAGGCCGATCAGGGTGCGCTTGCGCTGGCGGCGGAGCAGTTGTGGGTCGGGCGGCGCCGCCTCGATCCGCTGGGGTTCGGCGGGAACCGGGCGGGGCAGCGTGGTCGTCGCCGCGCGCGCGGCCGCCGAGTCGGGCTGAGGACCCTCCACCCCATCGCCGGCCGCCCCGGCGATGATGGGGGTGTCCTCGCCGAAGTCGTCGTCCACCACGTCGGCGACGATGCAGGTGATGTTGTCCGGGCCGCCACCCTTGAGCGCCAGCTCGATGAGCCGGTCGACGCACGCCTGCGGGTCCTCCAGAGTCAGGCCCTGGTGCAGGTTCTCCGCGCTCACCACGTCCGAGAGCCCGTCGGAGCACAGCAGGTACCGGTCCCCGGTACGGGCTTCCCGGATAGTGAGGGAGGGTTCCACGTCGTGCCCGGTGAGCGCCTTGAGCAACAGGGAGCGCTGAGGGTGATGGCTGGCCTCATCCGGGGAGATCCGGCCCTCGTCGATCAGCGACTGGACGAACGTGTCGTCGTGGGTGATCTGGCTGAAGGTGCCTTCCCGCAGCAGGTAGGCCCGGGAGTCGCCGACATGGGCCAGGCCGATCTTGTTCCCGCCGAACAGGACCGCGGTGAGGGTGGTGCCCATGCCCTCGCGCTCCGGGTCCTCACGGACCAGCTCGCTGATCGCGGCGTTGCCAGCCAGGGTGGCCTCGTGCAGCGCATCCAGCAGGTCGTTGCCCGGTTCGTCGTCATCCAGCGGGCGGAAGGCGGAGATGACGGCGTTCGAGGCCACCTCGCCGGCCGCGTGACCGCCCATCCCGTCCGCCAGCGCCAGCAGGCGAGCACCGGCGTAGAGCGAGTCCTCGTTGTTCTGCCGGACCAGGCCGCGGTCGCTCTTGGCCGCGTAGCGGAGGACCAGAGTCATGAGCGTAGCTCGATCACCGTCTTGCCGATGCGGATCGGGACCCCCGGAGGGACCCGGGTGGGTCCAGTGACTTTAGCCCGGTCCAGGTAAGTGCCGTTGGTGGAGCCCAGATCCTCTACGAACCAGTCCCCGCCCTCAAAGCCCAGCCGGGCATGCCGGGTGGAGGCATAGTCGTCATCGAGGACAAGGGTGGAGTCATCGGCCCGGCCGATCAGGATGGGCCGCCCGTCCAGGGAGATCCGGGTACCGGCCAGGCCGCCGGCGGTGACGACCAGCTGGCGGGCGGCCCGGTTGCGGTCCGCGCGAGCGGTGCGCCGTGACATCGGGAGGCCGGCGCGCAGCCCCGAGGCCACGAACAGATCAGAGCGGACGATGCGCAACGCGGCGACGACGAACAGCCAGAGCAGCAGCAGGAAGCCCGCCCTGGTCAGTTGCAGCACCAGCTCCGGCACACTCGTTTCGTCTCTGCTAGATAGCGTGGTGGTTAATCTTATTCGTCTGACGGGTCCGCGTGTGGGCCGAGTGGGCCGCTACGTTCCGCCAGGCTCATTCCCGTGTTCGGAAGACCA
>DASTBN010000305.1:0-4074 GCA_035712045.1 Pseudonocardiaceae bacterium | reverse complement strand
CTCAGCCGTGGCCGGATCGGGTTCTTAATCTCCGGCGCCAGGGTTGGTTTGTTCGCTCATCGCCTCCACATCCCTGCGACTCGTCTATCGGTGCTGGTGCGTGAACCAACGCAGGTCGTGCGTGCAGGCTTTCCGTTTTTGCGGTGTCGCAAACCTGCGGCCCCGTCGGGTTGGCTGCGCAGGAAGACGTGACCCGATTGAGTGGCGTCGGCGGGCAGTTCCAAGGAGGCCGCGCCGCTGCTGTGCGCCGGAGTCACCACGTATAACGCGCTGCGCCGCAGCGGTGCTGTGGGGGGTGATCGGGTGGCGGTTCTGGGCATCGGCGGCCTGGGGCATCTTGGCGTGCGGTTCTCCGTCAAGCTGGGTTTCGAGACGGTAGCCATCGCCCGCGGCCGTGACAAGGAAGAGCTCGCTCGCCGGCTGGGCGCTCATCACTACATCGACAGCACCGCCGGTGATCCGGGTGCCGCGTTGTCGCGGCTCGGCGGCGCCGACGTGATTCTATCCACGGTGACCAGCGCGGAGGCGATGGCGGCGGTGTTCGGCGGGCCTTCGCCTGCGGGGCAGGCTTCTGGTGGCCGGTGCCTCAACGGATCCGATCGGGGTCTCAGCGGCGATGCTGATCAGCGGCTCCCGCACGATCACCGGGCACGTTGCGGGCACCTCCCAGGACTTCGAGGACACGCTGCGCTTCAGCGTGCTCAGCGACGTCCGGCCAATGATCGAGACGATGCCACTAGAGCAGGCGGCGCAGGCATACAACAAGATGCTCTCCGGCAGCGCCCGCTTCCGGATGGTACTCACGACCGGAACCTGACGGCCGCCGCCATATTAGGGAAAACGGCTACCAGGCGGTGATGGTCGCGAGGGCGAGAGTGGCTTCTAGCATGGCGAAGCTGCCGCCGATGCATTTGCGGGCGCCGCCCCCGAAGGGGATAAGCGCCCCGAGGCAGCGGGTGCCGCAAGAGGCCAGAGCGTGTCCCAAAACCGGGCCACCGGCCCGGTGCGACAGCGGCCCGCATCGTGAGTGTCATGGAAGTACGACCGTCCTTCTCGCGAGATTCAGCCCATTCGTACCGGTCGGTCAGACCGGACGCTGCGGCATATGACGGCACCGTATCCGGAGAGCGCGGCGATATTTCCCGATACGTAGTGCGTATCCTGTTCCGACGGGAGGTCATTGCGCTGGGTGCCAGAAGGCCCGCCGCCATAACGCCACGAAGACGTGACCCCACAGCGAGAAGCCCCTGACCAGTGGATTCAGGGGCTTCTCGCGTCAGGCAGCGCGGGTGATCATTGGCTCCGATCAGCTGCCGAGTACTCCGCCGCTGCCCCCGTAAGCGCTGCCCCCGGTACCGGCGGAACCGTTGCCGGCGCTGTTGACCTGGTTAGGCAGCGCGCCGGACAGCCAGCCGAAAATGCCGCCGCCGCTGTTGCTGCCAGCACCCTCGGCGCTGTACAGGGACAGGACGGTACGGGCGGGCAGCAGCTCCACGCGCTGCCCGTCGATCTCCGCAAAGCTCAGTGCGTCAGACATGCAAAAATCCCCCCTCGCTGGGCCGCCAGCGGGACACCGACCGGTTTGACCAATTCATACAGTGACGGCAGAGGAGGATTCAGGCAACGCCCGGGCGCACCTAAAAAGGCGCGGGACGCTACCTAGCTTTGACGGTGACGCCCCACTAAGTAGCCGGTTGGGGAATTAGGTAGCCCGGCCCGTTCCCGCCGGCTCACGACGCGTGGCGCATGATCATGCCGCCCAGCGAGATCGAGTACTCCTTCGCCTGATCATCGTAATGAACGCTGTGGTTCGTCGGGAAGTAGCCGCTGCGCTGGTAGGCCTGGGGCTGTTTGAGGTCCTTGTGAGCGGCCTGTTTCGTCAGCAGGTGCGCGGCCTGTGCCGCGAAGCCTGGTCTGCCCGGGCTGATCTCCGCCACCGCCGCCATGCCGACCATGTAGAAATGGATGTCGAAATGCGGCTTGCCGAACAGCGCCACCGGTGCGTGCCCGTGACTGTTCCAATTCATCATGACGTGATCGAATACCGTCGCCGAGGCCTGCCGAGGGAAGGTGAGCATGGGCACCCGGGGAGGAACGGTGTCCTCCGCTGGAAGCCCATTCAGCGAAGCCATCGACATCCGACGCGGCATGGATCCCGATAAGACACGCGAACTAAGGCCGGGGTGGCAATGGCGGCACGGCGGTGGACGGGCGATCCTCCGTGGTCGGCGGCGTGGCGGCGGGGGTCCGCGCCAGGGCTTCCAGGGCCAGCCGCAGCGCGGTGTCCAGCTGCGGGTCCAGGCCCTGGGCCCACGCCTGCGGCGGCATGGGCACCTCCACATCGGGATCAATCCCGTAGTTCTCCACCGACCAGCGCCGGTTCACGATCCACATGGCGTACCGGGGCTGCGTCACGCCGCTGCCGTCTACCAGCTTGGTCGCCGGCTCGATGCCGATCACGCCGCCCCAGCTGCGCATGCCCACGACCGGGCCGAGGCCGCGCTCCTGGATCATCGCGGTGACGACGTCACCGTCGGAACCGGCGTTCTCATCGGTGACCGTGACCAGCGGGCCCCGCCGCACGTCCCTGGGATAGGGGTACGGCAGCTTGCCCCGGGGCACGATCCACCCAGTGAGCGCGCGGGCCAGCTTCTCCACCACCAGCTGCGAGGTATGCCCGCCACCGTTACTGCGCACATCGAGCACCACCGCCTCGCGCGCGACCTCGGTGTGCAGGTCGCGGTGCAGCTGCGCCCAGCCCATCGCCGCCATGTCCGGCACGTGCAGGTAACCCACCCGGCCCTCGGTGGCCGCGTGCACCGCCGCGCGCCGGTTGTCCACCCAGTCGTGATATCGCAGCGGCATCTCCTCAGCCACCGGGACCACGATGATGCTGCGCTCGGAGCCGGAGTCCGCCCCGGCGGCCCGCAGCCGCAGCTCGATGGGCTTGCCCGCGGTGCCCACCAGCAGCGGCCCGGGGCCGGTTACCGGGTCCACCGGCCGCCCGTCGACCTCGATCAGCGCCTCCCCGGGCCGCACCGCCGCACCGGGTGCCCGCAACGGGGAGCGGCCGGTCCCCGCGGAGCTTTCCCCGGGGAGCACCCTGGTGATCCGCCAGAGGCCGTCGTCGCCGCGTTCCAGGTCGGCACCGAGGTGGCCCAGCCGCCGCGCCTCCCGCGCTGACCCCTCGGGGGTCATTTCGTAGGCGTGCGAGGTGCCCAGCTCCCCCTGGACCTCCCAGATCAGGTCCGAGAGGTCGTCGCGGGTGGCAATCCGCTCCAGCAGCGGCCGGTAGCGCGCCAGCAAGGCGGGCCAGTCATGGCCGGACATGTCGGCCACCCAGAAGTGATCACGCATCTCCCGGCCGGCCTCATCGAACATCTGCTGCCACTCCGCGGCCGCCTCGACCTGCACGCGCACCCGCGAGAGGTCGATGTCGTACGCCGCGGCCGGGTCGCCGCGATCGGCATCCTTGGCGGCGGGGCGCTCGGCGGGTAGCACCCGCAGCTTCTGCTTGTCACGGACTACCAGACTGGTGCCATCTCCGCTGGCCCAGACGTCGTCGATGTCCTCAGCGAGTACCTTGACCGTGCCGGTTGCCAGGTTCAGCCGCTCGAGTACCGGGCGGGGGGCGTCGGCGTCGGGGGTGGCGAGACCCTCACCGAGCACGCCGCGTAACGGCCTGCGCAGCCACACCAGGCCGCCCTTCGCCGCGACCAGTGAGGTGTACCGCGCGGCGGGCACTGGGACCGGGACGACCCGGTCGGCCAGGCCCTCGAGATCCACGGTGACGCTCACCTCGCCGGTGTCCTGATTGTCTTTAGCGGGCGTCCTGGCGCGGCCCTGCGCCGTGGGCGCGAACGGTGAGGGGGTGGTGGCCGCTAGCGGCAGCAGCTGCGGGCGCGTGCCGGTGGGGAAGGACAGGTCGAAGACCTGCACGTCGTACACCGGGTCGAAGGTGCGGATGGACAGGAATGCCAGGTGCGCGCCGTCCAGGGTGAACGTGGGCCGGAAGTCGACGAAACGCAGCGGCGTCGCGTCGGCCACGATGGCGTCGGAGACCCGCGCCAGCTT
>DASTBN010000304.1:0-2606 GCA_035712045.1 Pseudonocardiaceae bacterium | reverse complement strand
GTCACGCTCAGCGTCGCGGTGGCGCCACTGGTGATCGTGGTGTCCTGCGGCTGGGTGGTGATCGCCGGGGCCACGGTGGCCAGAGTCGGCGCGAACGCCACCCCGCGGAAGGCGGTGTTATTCGCGGCGGTCGCCAGCTGCGTCCCGGAGGCGGAGATGGTCGCGTTGAAACCCGCGCTGTCGACCACTTTCACCACTTGGCCATCAGTGGTAGTCCCGAACAGGGTCGCGGCCGATCCGGTCACGGACCCCGTGATCCCGGTGGTCCCGACGGTCCCGGTGACCGCCTTGTTCGCTGGCGCGAAGGTGCCCCGGGCGGTCCAGGCCGCGCCGTCAAAGGAGTACTTGCGGATGCCGACGGCATTCGTGTCGTCCGCTATGTAGAGGGTGTCGATCCCGGGCACGCCCGGGTCACGGTCCAGAGCGGCGAACGCGTACGGGCTCGTCGATGCCCCGGTGCCGGTCACGAGCGTCAGGGCCTGGCCACCGGTGGCGGGCACGCCACTGCCGACGGCGTAGACCCCCGGGGTGCCGCTGCTCGTGGAGGCGTAGAGCTGGCCCGCGGTGATACTGATCGTGCGCAGATTGACCAGCGTCCCGGTGCTGATCGCGGCCGATGTGGTGCCACCGAGCGCCACCCGCTGAACACCGCTGGTCGCGCCTGCCACCCAGAAGTTGCTCCCGCTGTCGGTCACCGCGCCCCGCACGTTGTTGCCGCTGAACGCGTTGCTGATCGTGGTCGTGGTGTCGACGCTGGCGGCGCCGTCCACCCGTGCGACGACCCGGTTGACGGTGCCGGCCGCTGAGCTGGCGACGCTCGCCGTGCCCGGGGCGGCGTCGTATCCGGCCAGGGTCAGGTAGTGACCGTCCTGAGACAGGGCCAGTGCGCCCTCGGACGTGGCGCTGATGCTTTCCGTCAGCCGCCGGTTGCTGCCTGACGTCACGGCCGGCAACGGCACCGATTGCACCAGCGTGCCCGACGGGGCGTACTCGTCAAGGAAAACCGGGGCCGCCGTGCCACTAGCGAAGACGCTGCCATCACCGACCCGGGTCACCACGATGTCACCCGCGGTGAAACCGGAGACCGCCGCCGCTGGCGGGGCGTTGAGCACCGCGAGCGCCGGGAGCACGATCATGGAAACCAGGACGCTGATCAGGCAGCGGCGTAGGCGCACGCGCACGGGGCTCCTCCAGAGGACGCGGATAGCGACGGCTGGAAACGCTAAATTCCGGTGAAATCACCCGATAGAGTGGTTCAGTGAACGTTCAACACGTAGTCATCTCCCGTGGGTCGCCGCCCGGCCATACATGAACACCGGGCAATACTGTTGGCATGGAACCCACCGGTAGGACCGCGCTGATCACCGGCGCCTCGGCCGGGCTCGGCGCGCACTTCGCGCGGCTGTTCGCCCAGGACGGTCACGGCCTGGTGCTCGTCGCCCGGAGGCGGGACAAACTGGATCGGCTCGCCGCTGAGCTCGGTGCCGCCCGCGGAGTCCGCACGACCGTCATCGCCGCCGACCTGACCGACCCGAAGGCGCCGCAGCACCTCCACGAGGAACTCACCCAGGCTGGCATCGAGGTGGAATTCCTCGTCAACAACGCGGGTTTCGGCGCCAGCGGCAGATTCGCCGATCTTGACCTCAGCCGCCAGCTGGACATGATCGAACTCAACGTCACGGCGCTCACCCACCTGACGGGTCTCTTCCTGCCAGCGATGATCAGGCGGCGGCGCGGCCGCGTGCTGAACGTCAGCTCCAGCGCGGGGTTCCTGCCGGGCCCCTACATGGCGACCTACTACGCCTCGAAGGCCTATGTGCTGAGCTTCACCGAGGCGCTCGCCCAGGAATTGCACGGCACTGGCGTCACCGCCACCGCCCTCTGCCCGGGCGCGACGGCGACGGAGTTCGCCGCGGCAGCCGAGATGGGCAGCGCGGCACTGTTCAAAGGGGTCATGGCCGCAGCCCCGGTCGCCCGGTACGGCTACCGCGCGATGCTGGCCGGCAAGACGGTCGCGGTCCCGGGGGTGACGATGAAGCTGGCCCTGCAATCGCTGCGAGTGAGTCCCCGCTGGCTGGCACGGCGCCTCGCCGGGCGGCTGAACCAGCCCCTCTGAATGCTCCCTCAGCCCGGGAGCTCAGCCAGCAGCTGGCCGTCCCGGCCAGTGAGCGCCGCCAGCGCGATCATGATCTCCGCTAACACCATTGGTCACGCCCAGTCTTCGTAGACCGTGGTCCACAGTGCGCCGATTGTCGGTGGCATTGCATCAGGCATCGGGGTTCAGAACAACAGCGCCCGTACCCGTTGGCGCGTCGCCGCTGCCCATCAGGGCGCGCGAACGCGACCGCTCATCTATCAACCAGCATCTACATAAGAACCCGGGCTGTCGTACTAACCGCTGAGACCCGGAAACGTGATGGTCAGCTGACAGCGACAAGGCGCTCCACGTTAAACTGATCGCGGGCTGGTGCGGCGGAACAATCTCCGCACAGAAGACTAACCTGAGTCTTATGACCTCGGCAAAGCCGTGGCTGCAGCTCAGCAATCTACCCATCGATGTCACGAGTTTCGTCGGTCGTCGGCGGGAGCTGTCGGAGGCCCGGCGG
>DASTBN010000303.1:0-7446 GCA_035712045.1 Pseudonocardiaceae bacterium | reverse complement strand
CACCTCTCCCACACCACCGGCCGGGGGCACGATCTCCACTTAGGACTCCATCCAGGCGTCCGGGCTCGCTGAGTGCTCACCCACCGGCGGCCACCGGGACGGAGTCTGCCTCGGCCGACCCGGTAGCTCTCATTAGGCTCGTGGGCTGGCTTGTGCCGGTTTGGCTGAAGAGGCATGCCGTTCCGCGGTGGTCTCCTGAGTTGCCGGGCGTTGTCGGCGTAGCGGATGGCGGTCTGCCTGCGATAGCGCGTGACCCGAAAACCGAGTTGCATCACGATATATCGTGTCGTATCATAACTGTGTCTTCTCGATAAGGAGGTAGCAACGATGCACAACGAACGAAGACACTGCGGCGGACGCCGCTTCCAGCACCGTGACGAGTCCCCGCGAGGCGGGCGGCGCGGCCGCGGCCGGGCCCAGCGCGGAGATGTCCGCGCGGCCACCCTGATCCTGCTGGCTGAACAGCCGATGCACGGTTATCAGCTGATGCAGGCCATGACCGAACGTACCGGCGGGGCCTGGCGCCCCAGCCCCGGTGCGATCTACCCAACCATCGCCCAGCTCGAAGACGAGGGACTGGTCAGCACCGAAATCGAGGGCGGGCGCAAGCTCGTGTCCCTCACTGACGCCGGGCGCGCCTACGTCCAGGACTCAGCCCAGGGCGTGAGCGACCCGTTCGCGGCGATCACCGCCTCCGACGCCGAGGCGCCCAGCCTGCGTACCGCGATCGCCGAGGTCCACAGTGCCGCCAAAGCCGTCGCCCTCAACGGCTCCCACGCGCAAGTCGTGGCGGCTCAGTCTGTGCTGGCCGAGGCGCGGCGGGCGCTCTACCTGATCCTGGCCGAGGGCCCCGGTTCCGAGACCGAGGCCGAGGGAGTGTGACAGCCTGGGCGGGTGGCACATTCTCCCGCCCAGGCGTACGCGGCGGCTCGTCGGCGGGCCGCCTTTCCCCGGCTTGACGAGTTCGCCGGCCAGCTGAGTTTCGAGCTTGATCCGTTTCAGCGGCGGGCATGCGAGGCACTGGAGGAGGGGCACGGGGTGCTGGTGTGCGCGCCCACCGGTGCCGGCAAGACCGTGGTGGGGGAGTTCGCGGTGCACCTGGCGCTCGCGCAGGACCGCAAGTGCTTTTACACGACGCCGATCAAGGCGTTGTCCAACCAGAAGTACGCCGACCTGGTGGCCCGGCACGGCCCGGAGGCCGTTGGCCTGCTCACCGGGGACACCTCCATCAACGGGAATGCCCCGGTAGTCGTGATGACCACCGAGGTGCTGCGGAACATGCTCTACGCGGGATCCCCCACCCTGGGCGGGCTGGCCTATGTGGTGATGGACGAGGTGCATTACCTCGCTGACCGTTTCCGCGGCGCGGTGTGGGAAGAGGTGATTCTCAACCTGCCGGAGAGCGTCAAGGTAGCCGGCTTGTCGGCCACGGTGAGCAACGCCGAGGAGTTCGGCGACTGGCTGGTCGACGTGCGGGGCGACACCGCCGTGGTGGTGGACGAGCACCGCCCGGTGCCGCTGTGGCAGCACATGATGGTCGGATCACGGATGTTCGACCTGTTCACCGAGCACGGCGGCAGCGACCGGCTGGCCGTCGACCCGCACCTGCTCCGGCGGGTGCGGGAGCTGGAGCACAGCAGCGGCTGGGATCAGCGGCGGCACCATGGGGGAGCCCGGTTCCGGCCACCGGCCCGGGTCGATGTGGTGACCCGGCTGGACCGCGACGGTTTGCTGCCAGCGATCACCTTCATCTTCAGCCGGGCTGGCTGCGAGGCGGCGGTGAGCCAGTGTGTCCGCTCCGGGCTGCGGCTGACCACCGCTGAGGAGTCCGAGCAGATCCGCCAGATAGTGGACACCCGTGCCGCCGGGCTGCCCGAGGGAGACCTTGGCGTGCTCGGTTTCTGGGAGTGGCGGGAGGCACTGGAGCGGGGTGTGGCGGCACACCACGCCGGGATGCTGCCCGCGTTCAAGGAAACCGTGGAGGAGTTGTTCGTCCGCAGCCTGGTCAAAGTGGTGTTCGCCACCGAAACCCTCGCGCTGGGGATCAACATGCCGGCCCGCACAGTGGTGCTGGAGCGGCTGGTCAAGTTCAACGGCGAATCGCACGCCGATCTGACTCCCGGTGAATACACCCAGCTCACCGGGCGGGCCGGGAGGCGGGGCATCGACGTCGAAGGCCACGCGGTCGTCCTGTGGCAACCCGGCGTCGACCCAGCTCAGGTGGCGGGGCTGGCGTCGACCCGCACCTACCCGCTGCGCAGTTCGTTCCGGCCGGGCTACAACATGGCCGTCAACCTTCTCGACCGGGTCGGCGTGGCCGCCGGGCGGGCGCTGCTGGAGCGTTCCTTCGCCCAGTTCCAGGCGGACCGCTCGGTAGTCGGCCTGGCCCGCCGGATCGACCGCAACGCGGAGGGCCTGACGGGGTACGCCGAGGCGATGGTCTGTCACTGGGGGGATTTCACCGAGTACGCCCGGTTGCGCAGGCAGATCTCGGAACGCGAGCGGGTGCTGGCGCGCCTGGGCGGCGCGGCCCGGCGAGCCGAGGTGGCGGTGTCCCTGGCCAAGCTCGCGCGCGGCGACATCATCGCGGTCCCCGGCGGGCGCCGGTCAGGGCTGGCCGTGGTGCTCGACGCTGGCGAAGGCGCCGACGATCCGCGCCCCCTGGTGCTCACCGAGGATCGCTGGGCGGGCCGGCTCTCGGTGGCCGACTTCCCGGCCCCGGCACAGGTGCTGGGCCGGTTGCGGCTGCCCAAGCGGGTCGAGCACCGGGTTCCCCGGGTACGCCGCGATCTCGCCTCCGCGCTGCGCGAGACCGGCATCGTGATACCTCCCCGGACCCGGCGGCGCAGCGAGGCCGCCGACGACGCTGAGCTGGCGGCGTTGCGCCGGGCGCTGCGCGCGCACCCCTGCCATGGCTGCGAGGACCGGGAGGCGCATGCCCGGTGGGCGGAACGTTACGACCGGCTCGACCGCGAGACCGACACGTTGCGCCAGCAGGTCGCGGCCACGACGCACTCGCTGGCGCGGACATTCGACCGGATCCGCGCGTTGCTGGCCGAGCGCGGCTACTTGGACGGGGAACGACTCACCGAGCACGGCCGCCGACTGGCCCGGCTCTGGTCGGAAACCGATCTGCTCACCGCAGAATGCCTGCGGCACGGGATCTGGGACGGCTTGGAGCCCGCCGAGCTGGCCGCTGTGGTCTCCGCACTCGTGTTCGAGTCACGTGGCGACACCGCCGCACCCCGGGTTCCCTCCGGCCCGGTCAGCGACGCGCTGGTGGCCACCGTCCGGTTGCGGGGGGAGCTGGAGGCCGACGAGCGGCGGCACCGGCTAGAGCGCACCCGCGAACCCGACCTGGGTTTCGCCTGGCCAGCGTACCGGTGGGCACGCGGCGAGTCGCTCTCCGCAGTGCTGACGGCTGCCGGGAACAACGGCGCCGAGTTGTCCGCGGGTGATTTCGTCCGGTGGTGCCGCCAAGTCGTGGACATTCTCGACCAGGTTCGCGGCGTCGCTGAGGAGAACTCCGCCGTGGGGATAGCCTCAGCGGCGGCGGTGCGGGCGCTACGCCGTGGCGTGGTCGCTCTAGGAACCTAAGGGTTCACTATTTGATCCAGGGCAGGGACCGGGGCTACCCGGGCAATACGGTCCAGCCAGCGCGGCAGGCGCGCCCGCGCAGACGACAGCGGCCGCCAGGACAAACGCCGTGATCCCACCCATGGCGCGCCGACACGATGACCGCACTGTGGCGCGTCCCGCTACCTCGCCCGGTAGCGATCCGCTGGTCACGCTCATCGTGGTCATCCCCTCAGTGCCCGGATTGCAATGCGCTACTGCGACGGTGGCCACTAAAGTGTATTCCCTCTCTCGCAGCCTGTCATCAAACGGCACCGTGCGGCACCCCGAAGATCGGGAAGCCAACGGGTGCAAGGTCCACCGGAAGCCCGCTCCTGGGCCGCGGTCGATCATGAAGCGGACGAGTTCCGTGCCCAGGCCTCGTCCTCGGGCCGCGGCCAGCACGTACACATCCGCGAGGTAGGCGAATGCGACTCCACCAGTAGGCGTGTTCGGCTAACAGGAGATTAGTCGGCAGCGAACAGGGACATAAGCGGACAGAGACATAAACTGTCCACCCACAGGGAAGTCACACTGTCCCTTGACAGAGCCATCGAAGTGCGGTCAATGTAGTGCGAGCGGAGTTGCTCTCCCTGGCGCCCGTGTACGAATCATCGAATTGCTTCTCCGAATGAGAGAACGCCTGCCGGGAGGCGAGTGTGGGCAGGCTGGTGACGACGCTCCTGCTGCTCAGCATGACGCTGTCGGCCGCGCCCCCTACCGGCGAGCTGACATTTGACCTGATCCCAAACTCAGTCCATCCCGGTGACGAGGTCAAGGCCAAAGGAAGCGGGTTTGACAGCTGTTTCCCCAAGCCGACACCGACACCGGCCCCAAGTCCCACGCCCACCCCCACATCTCGCGTTATTATTAGGGCTGATGTCCGGCCCCTGAACCCAGCCTGGGTGTCCGGGGAGCCGCCGCCCGTCACAGTGACGGTCCACTGGGTGGAACGAGATGGCTCCAGCGGCACCGTGCTCGCTGTCACCCAGCTTGATGCCTCCGCGGGTTTCGAGACCGCTTTTACGGTGCCATCGGCGCTGCGGCCCGGCCAGTACGAGGTCGCGGCGGAGTGTGGCAACCCTAACGGTGGCACCGGCGTGCCTGGCGAGATCGCAACCGCATTCCTCACCGTGACCGCGGCACCGGTATCTCCGTCCCCCAAACCGACTCCGCCTGAACGCACCAACGAACCTCCTCCCACGTCCTCGCCGGAGAATCCGAGTCAGCAGCCGCCCCCGGCGTCTGTGCCTGACCGCACCTTTCCGACGGCCGAGCCGCCAGTGTCACCCGCTCCGGCCCCGTACCAACCCCGGTCTAACCCGCTCAGATGGCTCGTGATGATCGGAGTGGTGGCTGCGCTGGTGGCACTCGCTGAGCTGGGAAGGCGCATCGTGCGCGCTCGCCGCCAGCCAACGCGGTCACCGCGGCTGCCAGTGGTCCACGCGGTTGCCGGGACGAGCGTCAGTGGACCAGTGGAGCTGCGCCAGATCGGCCCGGGTCGAACCGTCGCGGTACGGGTCGCGCCGCGAGCCGGCACCGGGGTTGTGGCTGTACGGCGGATTAGCGAGGCGAGATACGAATGAGTATGCCGACGACAGTGGCCGCTTTGCTGGGCAACGGTGACGAGAATCGGCTCAATCAGGCGATTGAGCACGGGTTGGCGCGGCTGAACGTCGCGAAGACCGAGCTCGCGTCACTTAGCCAGTGCGGTGATGCGTTTTTCCACGTGGTCGACCAGCGGGTCGCGGACGCTCTGGTGAGCCAGCTGAACACCGATATCGGTGACGTAGTGCTTAACGGGTGGCGGAAATACCGGGAGCTGGTCGCCGCGGGGGAGCGCACCCGGGACGCGCCTGGACCACCCGAGGACGTCGAGCTCGCCGCGCACGAGATCACCTATACCCAGAGAATACCGATCGATGTGTTCGTTAATGGGTCGCTGGAGACAACGCTGGTCTTCGAGCTGACCGTATCAATCAAGCTATTTGGTGTCATCGCGGTTGTCGGGAGAGGACGGCTCACCGCACTACGGGTAGGCGACGGCCTGGCTGGTGCGTATATCACACTGAATGGCGTGGCGCTGGCGCAACGCGAGGTCAAATACCCCGTCGGGGTGCTTGTGGAGCTGGGTGACGAGGTCACCTTGGTGCCGGGCGCGCCAGCGCCGGGATCGGGACCAGCGCCGAGGTCGACGGCGAGCTCGGCGTGGTGGGACCGTGTCCCACCAGAGCAGCCGACCCAGCCCTATCGGTGGCCCAAACCGGGACAGCCTGGGTAACGAAATCGCGGGCGGGCATGCTGATAGCTGATGGAGGAATACGACTACGTCATAGTAGGCGGCGGTACGGCGGGCTGCGTGCTGGCAGCCCGGCTGTCGGAGAATCCGGCGATCACGGTGTGCCTGCTCGAGGCCGGCCCGTCAGACGTCGGCGAGGAGAAGATCGCACGGCTGGAGCGGTGGCCGCAGCTGCTGGGTTCGGGTTACGACTGGGACTACCCGGTCGAACCCCAGGAATGCGGCAACAGCTTCGTGCGCCACGCACGGGGCAAGGTGCTGGGCGGCTGCTCGTCGCACAACTCGTGTATCGCGTTCTGGCCGCCCCGGGAAGATCTTGATGAGTGGGCCGCGCTGGGGTGTACCGGCTGGAGCGCGCGGGAGTGCTGGCCGCTGCTTGCCCGGCTGGAGAGCAGCGACGGCCCAGGCGATCACCATGGCCGGTGCGGCCCGGTGACGCTACGGCGGATCCCGGTCCGGGACCCGTGTGGTGTCGCGGTGCTGGCGGCAGCGGCCAGGGTGGGGCTGCCCACCGTACGGTTCAACGAGGGCGTCACGGTCACCGAGGGGGCTGGTTTCTTCCAGATCAACGCGGACGACGGCAACCACCGCGTGTCGTCCTCCCGCGGTTACCTGCACCCGGTCATGGGTCAGCGGCGCAA
The DNA here is from genome assembly GCA_035712045.1 of Pseudonocardiaceae bacterium. Taxonomy (GTDB): domain Bacteria; phylum Actinomycetota; class Actinomycetes; order Mycobacteriales; family Pseudonocardiaceae. Next base: position 891 of record DASTBN010000303.1, on the reverse strand, counting down.
CCTGGTGATCCGCACCGGCGCCTGGGCCGGGAAGATCCTCTTCGACGGCGCCAGGAAGGCGGCCGGAGTGGAGTACCTCGACGGCGAAACCCTCCATTACGGCACAGTGCGCGCCCGGGCTGAGGTGATCCTCTGCGCCGGGGCGATCGACACCCCCAAGCTGCTGATGCTTTCCGGGGTCGGCCCGGCCCAGCACCTGCGTGAGGTCGGTGTCAGCGTGCTGGTGGATAGTCCCGCTGTCGGCGCCAATCTGGATGACCACGTCGAGGGCCTGGTGATGTGGGAGGCGTCCCGGCCGATGGTTACCCGCTCCACCCAGTGGTGGGAGATCGGCTTGTTCACCCGGACCAGCCCCGGGCTCGATCGTCCCGACCTGATGATGCATTACGGCTCGGTGCCCTTCGATCTGAACACAGTGCGCTGGGGTTACCCGACCACGTCCAATGGCTTCTGCCTGACCCCGAACGTCACCCGGGGGCGATCCCGGGGCACGATCGGGCTGCGGTCACGGGACTTCCGGGACCGGGCGAAGGTCGACCCCCGCTACCTCAGTGATCCCGGGGGCCACGACATCAGGGTGCTCCTGTATGGGATCAGGCTCGCCCGGCGGATCGCCGCGCAGCCGGTGTTGCGGGACTGGATCGCCCGTGAGCTGGCACCGGGGGCGGACGCGGTCACCGACGAGGATCTGATCGGCTACATCCGCAAGACCCACAACACCGTTTACCACCCCGCGGGCACCGTCAGGATGGGCGCCCCGGGCGATCCCCGGGCGGCGCTGGATCCCCGGCTGCGGGTCAAGGGCGTGACCGGGCTGCGCGTCGCCGACGCCTCCGTCATGCCGTTCCTGCCGGCCGTCAACCCGAACATCACGATCATAATGATCGGGGA
>DASTBN010000302.1:0-5318 GCA_035712045.1 Pseudonocardiaceae bacterium | reverse complement strand
CTCGGCGACAGCCGCGCCTACCTCTTGCGCCAGCGGGCGCTCCAGCGCCTGACCACTGATCACTCCCTGGCCCAGCTGCTCGTCCAGGTCGGCGACCTCACCCCCGATCAGGCCGCCGCCCACCCCACCCGGAACCAGCTGACTCAGTATGTCGGCATGCCCGGTGAGGCCGAACCCGGAACCCGGGTGCTGGGCCTCACCCCCGGCGACCGGCTGCTGCTGTGCACCGATGGGCTGACCACCATGATCAAAGACAAGGACATTGAGGCGATCCTGCGAGATTACCCCCACCCCGACGCGGCATGCCGGGAACTGATCACCACTGCCAAAAAGGAGGGCGGCACCGACAACATCACCGTCATCGTCCTCGGCCTGGGGCTCCAAGGACAGTGACCCGGGCGCCGGCTGACGGGCCGCTGTCGGTGCCGCCCGGTACCGTGGTCGCCACGATGAGTGCCTCCCTCACCAACCCCACTGGCCCTCCTGCCGATATCGCCGAACGGGACCTGTTCGCCGGGCTCAACCCCCAGCAGCGGGCCGCCGTGGAGCACGCCGGTTCCCCCCTGCTCATCGTGGCTGGGGCTGGATCCGGCAAGACCCGGGTGCTGGCGCACCGCATCGCCTACCTGCTCGCCCACCGCGACGTCACGCCCGGGCAGGTGCTGGCGATCACATTCACCAACAAGGCCGCCGCCGAGATGCGGGAACGGGTCGGCGCGCTGGTGGGCGGGCGCGTCGCGGTGATGTGGGTGTCCACCTTCCATTCGATGTGTGTGCGGATCCTGCGCCGGGAATCCGCTCACCTGTCCGGGCTGAACTCAAACTTCTCCATTTACGACGCCGATGACACCCGCCGCCTGATCACCATGGTGGCCCGGGACTATGACCTGGACCCCAAGCGCTACCCCGCCCGCACCCTGGCCGCGAAGATCTCCAACCTGAAGAACGAACTGATCGACCCCGCGGCGGCGGCTGATGCGGCGGGAAACGACCTTGATCGCCGGGTCGCGGAGGTCTACGCCGGTTACGAGCAGCGGCTTACCAGCTCCAACGCGCTGGACTTCGACGATCTGATCATGCGCACCGTGGAGCTGCTGAAAACGCTGCCGGATGTCGCCGAGCACTACCGGCGCCGGTTCCGGCACATCCTGGTCGATGAGTACCAGGACACCAACCACGCGCAGTACGAACTGGTCTACCAGCTGGTGGCCCCCGAGACCGCCGACCCCGCCGAGCTGTGTGTGGTGGGCGACGCGGACCAGTCCATCTACGCCTTCCGGGGCGCCACGATCCGCAACATCGAAGAGTTCGAGCGGGACTTCCCCAACGCGCACACGATCCTGCTGGAGCAGAATTACAGGTCCACCCAGACGATCCTCTCCGCCGCGAACGCGGTGATTTCCCGCAATCCTGGCCGCCGGGACAAAAGGCTGTGGTCTGCCGCCGGGGACGGCGAGCCGATCGTTGGTTACGTCGCTGACAACGAGCACGACGAGGCCGCGTTCGTCGCCTCGGAGATCGACCAGCTGGCCGACTCCGGCCAGGCCCGGTTCGGTGACGTGGCGGTGTTCTACCGGACCAACAACTCCTCCCGGGTGTTCGAGGAGATCTTCGTCCGACTTGGGCTGCCCTACAAGGTGGTCGGCGGGGTCCGCTTCTACGAGCGCAAGGAAGTCCGCGACGCACTGGCTTACCTGCGGGTGCTGGACAACCCCGAGGACACCGTCTCGCTGCGCCGGATCCTCAACACCCCCCGCCGGGGCATCGGGGACCGCGCGGAAGCCGTGATCGCCACCTACGCCGAGCGGGAGCGGATCTCCTTCGCTGCGGCGCTGCGCGCGGCGGCCGCTGATGTGGACATCCCGCTGCTCAACCCCCGGTCCCGCAACGCGATCACGGCGTTCGTGGTGTTGCTGGATGAGCTGCGGGAGAAGGTGCTGGCAGGGGACGAGGTCGCCGAGATCCTGGAGGCGGTGCTGGAGCGAACCGGCTACCGGGCTGAGCTGGACACCTCAGAAGACCCGCAGGACGGCACCCGGCTGGACAACCTCACTGAGCTCGTCACCGTGGCGCGGGAATTCGCCACCGAAGCCCGGCCGGTGGTTCCGGTGGAGGACGGCGGCGCCGAGCCAGGGTCACTGGCCGCGTTCCTGGAGCGGGTGGCTCTGGTCGCGGACGCCGACCAGGTGCCTGATGACGATGGGTCATCCAGTGGCGTCGTGACCTTGATGACCCTGCACACCGCCAAGGGCCTGGAGTTCCCGGTGGTGTTCCTCACCGGCTGGGAGGACGGGCAGTTCCCGCACCTGCGCGCCCTGGGCGATCCCACCGAGCTCGCTGAGGAACGTCGCCTTGCCTACGTCGGGCTGACCAGGGCGATGCAGCGGCTTTACCTGTCCCGGGCGATCACCCGCTCGGCGTGGGGATCGCCGATGAGCAATCCCGCGTCACGTTTCCTGGCCGATGTGCCCGAGTCGCTGATGCGCTGGCGGCGTGAGGAACCCGCCCGCGCCGCCCCGGTCGAGCGCACCGTCTTCGGCCGCCGCAGCGCTGACCGTGTCGGCGCGGACTCCGCGCAGGCCGGGGTGACGGCCCAGGGGATGCGCTCCACCCCGTTCCAGGGCTGGCAGAACACCCCGGCGCTGTCCCTGGATGTCGGCGATCGGGTCAGCCACGACAAGTACGGCCTGGGCACCGTCATCGCCACCGATGGCAGCGGCCCCCGCGCCACCGCCACCATTGACTTCGGCACATCGGGCAAGATCCGCCTGATGCTCATCGGCGGCGTTCCCCTGGTCAAGCTGTAATCGGACGCCCTCCAGAACATCCGGCCCGAGGAAGTCCCGGCTGTTCACGACGTCGTCCCCGCTCGCGGGGGTACCCTGCGGGCTCCCGGGTAGTTCTTGAGTGTTTCGCTGGTGCCCAGCTTCGCTAGCTAGCGTGAGTCGGCCGGGCGGGCGCCGTTCAGCAGCCCGAGGATCGCGTCCAGCTTGGTGTCGAGTGCGGTGACCTTGGTGTCTAGCCCCGTGACTTTGGTGTCGAGTCCGGTGACCTTGCTGTCTAGCTCGGTGACCTTGGCGTCCATCTCAACCAGCTTGCTGTCGATCTCGGCCATCCGGTTGCCATGCCGGGTCTGGGTGGCCGCGATATCGGCCAGCATCACATAGATCGCTTGCACGTCGTTGTCGAGCTGCCTGACCTTCCGCTCGACCTCCACCGGCGTCATCATGGCCGGAGCTTACGGTGTGTGCCCGGACGCATCACCGGCACCTCCTGGAGATGCTCGCGGACGGCTCCCGGTAACGCTGGCCACCCTTCCCCCTGGAGCGCAAACGGCGCGGAAGGATCGGTGCTGGGCTCGCGCCCGGCCACTATGTGAACGACCGGCGTTCGCGCTGCCGGATCGATTGGTGTGAATTCCCGGCCCGATTGTTCGAATACTCCGAGCGGCGGTGCTCCCCCCCGGCATCAGGCGCCGATGGGCCACGCCGTAGCTGGCGAGCTTGCCGGTGATCAGCACCCGGGGCGCATACTCCAGCTCCGTGAGGAGTTTACGGAAGAACCTGGCCGCCGCCCTGGCGTCACGCCGGGAGATAACCAGGATGTCCCGCACGTTCCCGTGCTGGTCCACCGCCCGCCACAAGTAGTGACGCTGACCGTTGATCGTGTCCACCCACGGATATCGACAATCTGACAATGCCGTTCTACGGTCGTTGACGCGGTGACGACCGCGTCGGCTATTGGCAAGCACGGCAAGGGCGATGATGAGGACGAGGACAAGAAGTGACCACTGCTGCGGCGGTGCCCTCACTGGCCGCGTTGGTGGAGAGCCTGGCCGCTGAGGGGGTGCTGGGCGAGTCGTGGCGGGCGGTGTTTTTGGCGGTGCCCCGGGAGGTATTCATCCCGGAGGTGATCTGGCGTGAGGCCGGGGACGATCTGATGTCGCTGCGCCGGTGCGACGAGCCAGCCGAGTGGCTGCGGCGTGTCTACGGGCCGCACTACGTTGTCACTCAGGTTGACGATGGCAACCCGGCCGGACCCGATGGGCGGGGCCGGGTGGCGACCAGTTCGGCGTCGCGCCCGGACATCGTCGCCCTGATGCTGGAGGCTGGACGGGTTGAGCCGGGGATGCGGGTGTTGGAGATCGGTACCGGGACCGGCTACACTGCCGCGTTGCTCGCTGAACGGCTCGGCGCCGGCAACGTGACCACCATCGAGGTGGACCCACAGCTGGCGGAGCGAGCACGGGTCGCGTTGAGAACCGTCGGCTACGGCGAGGTCACGGTGATCATCGGCGACGGCACGCGGGGCTACCCGGAGGGGCGCCGTTCGATCGGGTGCTGTCCACCGTGGCCGCACCCCAGGTGCCTTATTCGTGGGTCGCACACACGTGTCCCGGTGGGTTGGTGGTCACCCCCTGGAACAGCGCTTACAAGCCCGCCGGGCTGCTGTCGCTGACCGTTGAGCCCGACGGCACTGGCACCGGCGGTCTGGTGAACACCATCATCTCCTTTATGCCGCTACGCGATCAGCGGATCGTCCGTCCAGCGGTCGCCGACGTGGTGCGCGACACCGACGCCCCCGAGCTCAGTTACACCGGCGTGCACCCGTCGGACGTGTGCAACGGCGACGATGCGCCCTTTGCGATCGCCATTGAGGTCCCCGGCTGCCACCGGGAGTACGAGGCCGCCACCGGCGATGACGATCGCTGGCGCGTGTGGTTCCTCGATGCGGGCTCCCGATCTTGGGCGCGCTTTGACTACCAGCCAGACGCCGACCGCTGGCCGGTACAGCAGTTCGGGCCGCGCCGGCTGTTCGACGAAGTCACCGCCGCCCACCAGCGTTGGGACCACGCCGGGCGGCCCTCGGTCACCCGGTGGCGATTCATCCTCACCCCGGACGGGCAGAGGGTGGAGCTGGCGCACCCGCCGCGGCTCCTGCGGCACTAGGATCGGGCTCAGCTCGCCGCGTTTTGGTGCCGCTACCCTGCGGTCAGAAGCCCCGCATTGGGTGGGGATTACCGGCTGCCCGGAGGCGTTGTCTACGACGACTTCCCCATAGGGGTCACCGGCATGAGAGGTTGGTTGGTGGTCATTACTGTAGGTCCTCTTAATTTTTGTTGCGACTAATGCCAAGCCAGTCCGGGTGAGCCGGGGATCAGTTCGGGCGAGCTGAGATTTAAGGCACGGTGGGCCAGCTACTCCGTGAGCGGCCCGTGAGTCAGGGTCTCGCCCTCGATAATCACTTCAGTTGTTTGATTAGCCCGCTGTCGCAACCGTTCACCGGCGATCAGGCGCTGGGCATAGTCCCGCTGCTCA
>DASTBN010000301.1:0-5570 GCA_035712045.1 Pseudonocardiaceae bacterium | reverse complement strand
TCACGGGAGCCCCCAGGTCCCGATATGTCCCCATAACGGGGCGGGTGGGGCATAATCCGCGCTGCGCGGGGCGTCCGAGGTCACATGATGTGAGTGGAGGTGGTGGTGACCCCCCGGCCTGAGCAGTCCGTGCGGCCGCACCGGTTCGAGACCTCTGACCCCGAGGAGGCCCACGGGTTCATTCGGCGGATCTACGCCGACCACAGGGTGTGCTTCTCGGGCAGCCAGGAGGGATTCAGCTTCGTGCATACCTCCACCACCGCCCGGGGATTCTCGATCGGGCGGATGCGGCACGGCATGGCTGTCGAGCTGGAAGGTGACCCGCTGGAGGGGATGCTGGTGATCGACCACATCCTCAGCGGGAGCCTTGAGCTCAGCGTCGGCGGCGACGCCGTCCGCGCTGATCGCGCGGCGCTCACACTGTCCCAGCCGGAACGGAGATGGCGCTGCGCGTGGGACAACCTCGACGTCGGGCTCGTCACCCTTGAGCGGGCCATGGTCGCCGAGTACGCCGCCGACGCCAGCGGCGTCGATCCGGCCGGTCTGACGTTCACCGGGATGACGCCGGTATCCCCCCGGATGGCTCAGCACTGGCAGGCTGTCGTCCGTCACGTGAGCAGCGATATCCTGCCCAACGCGGAGGCCATGGCCAGCCCGCTGGTCGGCGGCCAGACGGCGCGGCTGCTGGCCGGCGCCGTGCTGGCCACATTCCCGAACAACGCTCTCGACGCTCTCGCCTCTTCAGCCCCGGCGGGCGCGATCGAACCCACCGCGCTGCGCCGCGCCGTGGAGTTCATCGACGCCCACGCGGGCGAGGACATCGGGATCACCGAGATCGCCGAGGCCGCCCGGGTCGGCCCGCGCGGGCTGCAGCAGGCCTTCCGCCGGTATCGCGACCTCACCCCGATGGAGTACCTGCGCTGGGTCCGTCTGGAGCACGCGCACCGCGCGTTGCGGGCCGGTGATCCCGCTCGCGGTGACACAGTGGCCGCCATCGCCACCCGGTGGGGCTTCCCGCACACCGGCCGCTTCTCGGCCGAATACCGCCGCGCCTACGGCTGCTCACCCAGCCAGACCTTGCGCCAATAAGTGGTTCTATCCATGAGGCGAACCTGGCTATCCGATCCGCGATCCCCGTGTTCACAGTGGGTAACCTTTTCCGCTACTCTGCGTTGACACCATAAATGGATCCGCTGGGGTCGCTGTCAGCGGAATTGACGGTGTTGTCGGGGGTAGGGCTGGGTCGGCCGATGCGCGAGGGAGGTATCGGCCGACCCAGCCTGGGCGGATTAGGCCATGCCCGTTCCGAGGACGACCCCGAGGGTGGTAATCGTGCAGAATAACGGAAGCACCGTCGTCGATGTGCTGGCGGAGCTGGATGTGCGCCGCGATGATCGAGTGCTGATCATGCTGCCCGACGGCCCGGGTTTTACCGAGTCGTTTACCGCGACTTTCGAGCGCGGCGCGCTGCCCCTGCCGGTGAGTCCGCAGCTCTCCGCGCGGGATCTCACCGCGACTGCCACCTACGCGAACGCCCGGCTGGTGCTGGCCTGCCGGGATCGGCTCCCCGCCCTGGCGGGGCTGGACGCTGAGCCACCGATCCTGGTCAGCGGTCCCGACGGGCTGCGGGCGGCGGCGCTGCGCCTGAGAAATTAGGTATCACCACCGATTGTCGCTGACCGCGCGTTTGCGCATCATCATTGAGTCCCCAAATTCACTATGCGCGACCGCGAGAGGGCCCGATGATGTCTGACGCACTGTGCTTCGCCGAAATCGCCGGGCAGTATGTGGAACTGCTGCCCGCGCGTACCCTGATGTCGCTGGTCGGCGCTGGCGGTGAGGCGGGCACCCCGGGCGAGGGCGGCTCGGGGATCCCCGGCAATGGTTACAACGACAACGGCGCGGAGCACCACGTCGGCACCGATAGCCAAGGCATCCCCGGCGCCCCCGGCAGCGCTAACCCCGGCTCGTAGTCCCCGCGTTCCCGCGGCCGGGCTGTCTGACAGGGTAGGGATGTGACGGCGAACGGCGACGAGGTTCTCGCGGGCGAGGATTTCACTGACGCGGTGTTCGCCGACCAGGAGTGGGAGGGGCGATCGTTCGTCGATTGCCAGTTCATCGACGCCGATTTGCGAGGGCTGCGCACCCGGCACTGCCGGTTCACCAACTGCGACTTCACCCGCGCCGACCTCGGCGCCTCCCAGCACCGGGCGAGTGCCTTCCACACCTGCGCGTTCCAGCGCACCATGCTGGCCGAGTCGGTGCTGGAGCACTGCTCACTGCTGGGCAGCACCATCAGCGATTGCCGGCTGCGGCCCTGGACCCTGCGCGGGGTCGATCTGCGCCTTACCGCGCTGGGCGGCGCCGACCTCCGGGAGGTCGTGCTCTCCGGGCTCACGCTGGCCGAGGCGAACCTGGTCCGGGCTGACTTGCGGGGCGCCGACCTGAGCGGGGCCGACCTGACCGGCGCCCGGATGCTGGGTGCCCGGCTGGAGAACGCCGACCTGCGCGGTGCCCGGCTGGACGCCGACGCCCTGGCGCAGGCGCAGCTCACCGGCGCCCGGATCGACGTGGACACCGCGATCCGGTACGCCGTGGCGAACGGCCTGCGGGTGGACCCAGGGACATGAGGACACTGCGGCGTGAACCTACTCCGGATGCGAAGATGCTCAGCGTGAGCGCGATCGTGCTGGACGGCAAGGCGACCCGGGAAGAGATCTTCACTGACCTGCGAGCCCGCGTGGCGGCGTTAAGCAGTGCGGGAGTGACACCGGGGCTGGGCACCGTTCTCGTGGGCGACGATCCCGGCTCGCACGCCTACGTCCGGGGCAAGCACCGCGACTGCGCGGCGGTCGGCATCGCCTCGATCCGCCGCGACCTGCCCGCGACAACCACCCAGGATGAGTTGCTCGCGGTCATCGACGAACTGAACGCCGACCCGGCGTGCACCGGCTACCTCGTGCAGATCCCGCTGCCGCCCGGGCTGGACACCGGCGCGGTGCTGGAACGGATCGACCCCAGCAAGGACGCCGACGGCCTGCACCCGATCAACCTGGGCCGGTTAGCGCTCGGCGAGCCAGGACCGCTGCCCTGCACCCCGCGCGGGATCGTGGCGCTGCTGCGCCGGTTCGGCGTGCCGATCGCCGGTGCTAACGCGACCATCGTGGGCCGGGGCATCACCGTCGGCCGCGCGCTGGGCCTGCTGCTCACCCGGCGCGCCGAGAACGCCACCGTCACGCTGTGCCACACCGGCACCCGTGACCTCGCCGCCGAGGTGTCCCGCGCCGACATCGTCATCGCCGCCGCCGGGCGGCCCGGCCTGATCACCGCTGACATGGTCAAGCCCGGTGCCGCCGTGGTCGACGTCGGGATCACCCGCACCGAGGCGGGGCTCACCGGCGATGTCGCCGACGAGGTGGCCAAAGTCGCCGGGTACCTCGCCCCGGTGCCTGGCGGGGTCGGGCCGATGACCAGGGCGATGCTGCTGACCAACGTCGTCGAAGCCGCCGAGCGGGCGAGGTAGGCCATGGCCCGGTGTCCATCGTGAAGCAGCGGCAGCGGACCAGCCTGCGGCCCCAGCTGGGCTTCGGCCTGATCCTGCTCATCGTCGCGGCCGGCCTGGTGCGCATCACCCAGTACCACTGGCGGGAGGGCACCGTGATCATCGGTGCCGCGCTGCTGCTGGCCGCCGCGTTGCGCGCGCTGCTGCAGCCCGAGTGGATGGGGCTGCTCGGGATCCGCCGCCGGAGCCTGGACGTGCTCACTTACACCATGTTCGGGCTGCTGATGCTGGCCGTGGCGCTCACCATCACCGGGGGACCGCTAGCCGCCAGCTAACCGCGGGGGATAGCCTGCCTGGCGTGACACGCTCGGGCACCATCGCCGTCATCGGCGCCGGTTTCTACGGATCCACCACCGCGCAGCGGCTGGCTGAGTACGACCTGTTCGACACTGTCGTGCTCACCGACATCATCGACGGCCGGCCCGAGGGCCTGGCGCTGGACATGAACCAGTCCCGGGCCGTGGAAGGCTTCGAGACCCGCATCGTCGGCCAGACCACCGGCCTGGATGGCTCCGGCTACGAAGCGATCGTCGGCGCCGACGTCGTAGTGATCACCGCTGGGCTGCCCCGCAAACCCGGGATGAGCCGGATGGACCTGATCGAGACCAACGCCCGCATCGTCCGCCAGGTCGCCGAGAACGTGGCCCGGCACGCCCCCGACGCGGTGGTCATCGTGGTGTCCAACCCGCTGGATGAGATGACCGCGCTCACCCAGCTTGCCACTGGGTTCCCGCACCACCGGGTGATGGGCCAGGCCGGGATGCTCGACACCGCCCGGTTCACCCATTTCGTCGCCGAGGAACTCGCCGTCCCGGTCGCCTCGGTCCGTACCCTGACGCTGGGCTCGCACGGCGACACCATGGTCCCGGTGCCCAGCGCCTGCACCGTGGACGGCACCCCCCTGGCCGACCTGCTCCCGGCGGGCAAGATCGAGAAGCTGATCACCCGCACCCGCAACGGCGGCGCCGAGGTGGTCGCGCTGCTCAAGACCGGCTCGGCCTACTACGCCCCCTCCGCCGCTGCGGCCCGCATGGTGCGCGCCGTCTACGAGGACTCCGGCGCCGTGCTCCCGGTCTGCGCCTGGGTCGAGGGCGAATACGGCATCTCCGGCGTCTACCTGGGCGTCACCGCCGAACTAGGCCGCACCGGTGTCCGCCGCGTCGTGGAGACCCCCCTGACCTCCTCGGAACTAGCCGACCTCCACAAAGCCGCCGAAGCCGTCCGCGCCAAGCAATCCGACATCCAGCACCTCTAGCCCACCCCAAACCCGTCCCCGCTGACCCCGATATGGGGACTTATCGGGGTGGGGACCACCGCCTGCTCGTCGGCCCTTCCGAAACGACGGGATCCCCGGCGTGCGCTCCACGCTGCAGAGCTAGAGGCAGGAACATGGGGCGATGTGTGGCTACGGTTGGTTATAGATGGGCCCACAGTTGGTCGAGAGGCAGAACATAAAGCCGGTCGTCGACGTGCGCGCCGCGTTCTCCCAGGTAGAGCAGAATGCCGCAGGTGAAGGCCTCGCCTAGTTTGTCCCGTAGCCGGGTGAGTCCCCTCAGGTCGTCTGGCCGGTAGGACGCCCCGGCCTTGATCTCGATCGCGAAGCAGCGGCCGTCGTGGTGCTCGATCACCAAGTCGACCTCATGGCCGTCGGAGGTGCGGTAGTGACCATAACGCAGTGATTCGTCAATCCAGCTTCCTTGCTTGAGTACCTCGTTGACCGTGAACGTCTCGAGCAGGTGCCCGAACTCGGTCATGGCGGACGGAATACGCCGGGACAGGGCGCGTTCGGTGAGACCCAGTAGCCAGCCGCCCAAACCGGAGTCGACAAGGTGGATCTTCGGTAGCCGGTTCACCCGCGCACCCAGGGTGATTCCCCACGCGGGCACGCGATGGACCAGGAACACCGCTTCCAGCAGACGCAGGTAATCCTCACCGAGGGCCGGCTTGAGCCCTGCGGCGCGTGCGGCATGCGCGATGTTGAGCAACTGCCCGGTCTGCGCCGCTATCG
>DASTBN010000300.1:0-2008 GCA_035712045.1 Pseudonocardiaceae bacterium | reverse complement strand
CGAAGGGCACTTTCAGTGCGAGTCTCCCACAGGTTCACTCCCAGTTCCGTGCGCTTCGATGAGGAAAATCTGGGTCTTATGCGGGGCTGGTACCGCTGCTCGCGCTGGCCGAGCAGACCCGGCTCCCGGAGATCCTCGCCGAGAAGGTGTCGATCAAGACCTCACGGATCAAGTCCGGCTCGGCGAACCCGGCACCGAAGCTGCTCACGGTGATCGCGGGGATGTGCGCCGGCGCGGACAGCATCGATGACCTGGATGTGCTGCGTGCCGGCGGAATGGCGATCCTGTTCGACCAGGTCTACGCGTCCTCGACGCTGGGCGCGCTACTGCGCGAGTTCAGCTTTGGACACGCCCGCCAGCTCGAATCGGTGCTGCGTGAGCACCTGATCGCGTTGGTCTGCCGCACCGAGCTGCTGGCCGGCATTGAGCAGCAAGCGTTCATTGACATCGACTCGCTGCTGCGCCCGGTCTACGGGCATGCCAAGCAGGGCGCCTCCTACGGTCACACAAAGATCGCCGGCAAGCAGATCCTCCGCAAGGGGCTGTCCCCGCTGACGACCACGATCAGCACACGGAGTGCGCGCCGGTGATCGCCGGGATGCGGCCGCGGGCGGGTAAGACCGGGCAAGGGTGGAGGACGGATGGTCGCCCAGGCGATCGCCACCGCCCGCGCCGCCGGCGCGACCGGCAAGATCTTGGTGCGCGGCGATTCGGCCTACGGTAACCGCGCGGTCGTGCGGGCCTGCCGACGCGGCAAAGCCGAGTTCTCCCTTGCCATGGTCAAGCACCAGGCAATTGCGCGGGCGATCGAGTCCATCGCCGAATCCGCATGGATCCCGGTGCGCTACCCGGGCGCGGTCCAGGATCCTGACACCGGCGCCTGGATTTCTGACGCCGAAGTCGCTGAGGTGCCCTACACCGCGTTCGCCAGCACGACCGACCGGATCACCGCCCGGCTGATCGTGCGCCGCGTCAAAGACGCCCGCTACCCCGACGCGTTGTTCCCGGTCTGGCGGTATCACCCGTTCTTCACCAACACCGAGCTACCCGCCGCCGAAGCGGACATCGTGCATCGCCGCCACGCGATCATCGAGACCGTGTTCGCCGATCTGATCGACGGACCCCTCGCGCACATGCCCTCGGGCCGGTTCGGCGCGAACTCCGCCTGGGTCCTCGTCGCCGCGATCGCGCACAACCTGATGCACGCCGCCGGCACCCTCGCAGGCAACACCTACGCCGTCGCTCGCGGCGCCACCCTGCGCCGACGGATCATCACGGTCCCAGCCCGCCTGGCCCGACCCGCCCGAAAACCGGTCCTACATCTACCCACCCGCTGGCCCTGGGCCTCGGCATGGCTCTCACTCTGGAACAACATCCTCGGCCACAGCCCACCCGCGACCGCCTGACCCGACCCTCCCGAACAACCCCCGCAGTGGAAGAGCTGGGCAGACCAGCGGATCACCCACGCCCCACATCGCACAGAACACACCGACGCGATCCTCAGCCCAAACAAGATCGTCTATCCCAGCAGCTCTGCGGATTCAGGCTAAATTAGCCCCAATTTCTTGCTGAGCTGCGGAGGTACCTCGCACCGACCCCGGGCTTTGGTTGTCAAACCACGGGGTGGGGCGGGTAACTGGGGCGATGAGGGTGACCACGGCGGTGAGGTCGTCCTCGCCGCCAGCGTCGCGAGCGTGCTCGGTGAGTTGGTTGGCGGCCAGCTGGGCGTCGTGATAGGCCTCCTCGGTAAGGATCTTGGCCATGGCTTCGGGCGTGGGAAGATGGCGCCACAAGCCATCGGTGGCCAGCACGAGCAGGCCGGGGCGGTCCGCGTGGAAGGTGGCGTGGGAGGGCTCGGGTTGGTAATCGGTGGCCAGCCAGCGGGTCATGATCCCGGCACGAGCGTCCTCGTTGGTCAGCTGCTTGCCTGGACCATTGTGCTTCGCGTCCGATGTTAGGAGTACGGCCCGGGCGGTGCCGACGCCGATTAGCTCGATCTCGCCGCCTC
>DASTBN010000299.1:0-4404 GCA_035712045.1 Pseudonocardiaceae bacterium | reverse complement strand
GCGGTCTCCGGCTGTCCTTTGTCGATCGCTTTAACTGGGTTAGCGCCATATTGACCGGGTTCGCCGGATACCGGCATGTGATTCGGCGTGTCCACAATGGTGATGTCGCTCGCGGCTTCGCTGATGATTGGTTTCAAGGTGGTCAGTCGCTGGACGGACGCGGACACGATGAGAACGCCGGCACCGGCGGCGACTTCCGCCGCGGTGACCGGCGTGGCCCCCGTCTCGGCTGCCAGGTCGCTGAGGGATTCCGGTCCACGTGAGTTCGCGGCGCGGACCTCGTGCCCGGCCTTACGGAGTTTGCGGGCGAGCGTCGCGCCGATGTTCCCCGTGCCGATGATTCCGATCTTCATTACGCTCTGATCTCCTTGCTGCGGGGTGAGGTCTGGCGACTGTCCCGTGTGATACACGGTTTGAAAGACGATCTTTAGGTCCGCTTCTTTCGAATCGGCCGGCCAGCGGCCAGATGCCAGGTGTCAGCCGGGCGGGGCCGGTGGTTGAAGCGCGAGCAGCCCGCCCTCGACGGCGATGAGCCCGCCGGTGACGAACACCGCTTGACCGCGTCGCTGAACGACGCAGTGCCCAGGGTGTGTGCGGGGCCGGGTACCACGGCGTTCCCGCGGATGCCGGGTGGGCCGTACTCGATGGCCCAGCCCTGCGTGAGGGACTCGATCGCGCCCGTGGTGCCTCCGTAGGCTCGAAAGCGGCGAGACACCGCGTTGCGCGGCGGTGCTGGAGACGTTACTGATCGACCCGCCACCCCGTGCCGCCATCTCCGGGGCGAGCGCGCCGGCGAGGAACAACGGCGCCGTGACGGTGGTGCTGAACGTGGCGTCGCAGGTGGCCTCGTCCACATCGGCGGTCGCGGCGAAGGGGAAGATCGCGGCGTTGCTGAGGAGGATGCCGGCCGCGCCGGCCTCCTGGGCGAGTCTCCGAACGTCCGGGAGGCAGGCACGGCCGGCGTGGATGAAGCGAGCCTCGCCCCCGGCGCCGGTGATCTCGCCCGCCGTCTCCGCGCCACGGCCGATGTCGCGGCCGGTGACGATGACGAAGGCTCCCTCAGCCGCGAGCGGTGTCGCCGCCCCTCGTCCTATGCCGGCGCTCGCGCCGGTCACGAGCGCGATCTCGCCTTCGAGGCTCATCCGATGACTCCCGATCGTGAGAGGCGTGCTCTGTGCTGTGTGCCCTCCGGCGATGCCGCGGTCGCGAGGAAGCGGCGGCGGGGGCCCATCTCGCGACGCTGTCATGACTCGCATGCCCCGCCCTTCCCGCAGTAAAACGGACGATGACCGTACGCTTACTGGCCACCGCAGCACAAGCGGACGACCGTCGTACACTTATGTCATGAGCGTCGCCGGCGAGACCCCCCAGCCGGGCGAGCGCGCCGACGCGCGCCGCAACCGCCAGCTGCTCCTCGACGCCGCGGCCAGCTGCATCGCCGAGCAGGGACTCTCCGTGGCAGCCTTGGACATCGCCGAGCGGGCCGGTGTGGGTGTCGCCACGCTCTACCGCCGATTCACCAGCAAGGAAGCCCTGATCGAACAGGTCATCCTGGAACGGTTCACCGCACTCGAACAAGCCAGCGCGCGGGCGCTGGAGGACCCCAGCCCATGGTCGGGATTCGCCGCGTTCATCCACACGCTCGCCGCGATGGTCAGCGAAAACTCAGGACTTTCCGAAGCGCTCGGATCCACTCTCCCCCCGGCGGCGGCCGCCGGCCAGCAGCGCGTCCGCGCCACGATCCAACGACTCACCCAACGGGCTCAGCACACCGGCGCCCTACGCCCCGACATCAGCTGGCAGGACATCGTCTTCCTGCCCAAGGCGATCCCCACCAACCCCCAATGCCTGGGCCTGAGGGCAGGCGAACGATCCTGGGAGAGAACCCTCACCATCCTGCTCGACGGCCTGCGCACACCCAGCCCGAGCCCACTGCCCGGCACCCCGCCAACCAACGGATAAGCCAGCGCCGCCCAGCTCTAACCATGGAGTCACTATCGCTCATCGGCATGACAGCGCTTCTGACCCGCCGGAGAGGGCCTGGCGCCCTACCGGATAAGGGACCATTATCCGGTAACCTGATCCACAGCGAGGCTCGGCAACCAGCGCGACTCCTCACCGGCCGGTGCGCGACTCGTGCACGTTATCCGGTAGGTCGATCGGGACAGGGATGTGCTGATGGCGGCGGTGACCACGCTGAAAACCCGGCGGCGTAGAACCGGCAAGGGCGGCGGGCCGACCGTCCGCGCCGCCATCGACGCCTTCCTCGACACCCCGAAGATCAAGGGCAACCCGAACACCTTACGGGCCTACGCAGGCGTGCTTGACCGCACCGCCGATCAGCTCGGCGCGGACCGCGCTCTGGCCGACATCGCCGACACCGAGATCGGAGACGTGCTGATCAAGCTATGGGGCGAGGCGAAACCGGCGACCTGGAACCGCAACCGCGCCGCGGTCGGCTCCTGGCTGGCCTGGTGTCAGAGCAAACAGCGCTGGGTCGGCCCCACGCTGCCCGGCTCAGCGGAACGGCAGCGGGAGAACAACGACGACACCAAGGCCGTATCGCGCTCCCGGATCGACCGGCTCTGCCGGCGCCGCGACGTGCCGCTACGGGAGAAGACGCTGTGGCGGATGCTGTATGAGTCCGCCAGCCGCGCCAGCGCCGTGCTCGCATTGAACGTCGAGGACATAGACCTGCCCAACAAACAAGCCACGATCACCGCCAAAGGCGGCGATGTCATGTGGATCACCTGGGGCACCGACACCGCCCACCTGCTGCCCCGCCTGATCGCCGGCCGAAAACGCGGCCCGCTGTTCCTGTCCGAATACCGGCCCGGCCCGCACCGCCGCGCCACCACCGACCCGCGCGACATCTGCCCAGAAACCGGACGCGCCCGGCTGGGCTACGATCGCGCCCGCATCCTGCTCACCCACTACAGCGACGGGCTGCGCCTGCACCAACTCCGCCACTCCTCGGCCACCCACCTCGCCGAGGCCAACGTCTCCGCCAACGTCATCATGGCCAAGACCGGACACAAGTCCCTGCGGTCGGTGCAGCGCTACGTCAAACCCGGCCTCGCCGCCGTCCACCAAGCCACCGAGACGCTGTCCGGCCCCCGCGCCGCGGCTAAGGCTCCTACCAGCAGCTATGTGGGCACGCAGCCCCTTTCTGCCGTATTCCGGTCCCACCCCTACGTCGACGACCCCGGCAATACCCTGGCCGTGCTGGATCATGCGGCGATCGGTTCGGCGTCGAAGTCGACGTCGTCCAGCGCAGGGTCGAAGGCGTCCGGCGGGATGTGCAGCTCGTTGGTGGCGTAGGCGCCGAACCGGCGGATGTGACTGACCAGGTACGGTGAGAGCTGCGCCAGCTCTTCCACGGTGACCTGCCAGCCCTCGGTGATCAGCTCGCGGATCACCGCCATCATGTCCACTGCGGTGTGGAACACGACCAGGTTGGCCAGCAGTGAGTTGAACTTGACCGACTTCTCCTGCTCGGCCGGGTGAGCGCTACATCGTCTTCGCTGGACGCGGCCCCACCCCGGCCCACATCGCTGAGGTCATGGGCATCGACCCCGGCACCGAGGTCGTCATCCGCCGCCGGCACCTGTTCAACAAAGACACCGGCCAGCCCGAGGAAATCGGCGCCAGCTACCTCCCCATCGAAGTCGCCGGTGGCACCTACCTCGAAGAACCCACCGTCGTCCCCAAAGCCCTGTTCCTCTGCGTGGAAGACCTCACCGGACGCCGCTACACCCGCGCACGCGACCAATGGATAGCCCGGATGCCCACCGCCGAAGAAAGCGGCATCCTCGAACTACCCACCGGCGCCCCCGTCATGCACGTCGTCCACACCGCCCGCGACGAAGACGGCGACGTCCTGGAAGTCTCCGAATCCATCTGGCCAGCCGACCGCATCATCCTCATCGACGACTACCCCATCGAACAAACACCCGAAGAACCCACCGCCACCAGCGAGATCTAACCCACACCCCAACCCACCACCCACGCCGGCTCGCTGGCTACCCGGCCCCGGCGGACGACATGCCCTCCCACCAAGCAGGTCCTGACACCCGGCACGCGTGCCGCCCATCGCTTCGCACACGACGGCGTCATTCACGACGCACACGCGGCGAGCCTCACCGTCACGGTGGCGGCTCCATCGTCGCGTTGACACGGCCGTGGACGAGACCAGCGCACACGCCGGGGGAGACGGGCAGGAGTACTGCCGCGCCGCTTCCGCTCCTCGGCGCCCCGGGCGCCTGCGGTATTATCTTGAGCTTAATTTCTGATCATGCTTCTGACCTGGGGTGCTGTGTCCTAGACAGTGTTGGTGACTGGGTTGGTCTGGGCTGCTTTCAGTGGGGGCCGATCGTTTTGGTTGCCGATCGCTTCGGCGTGTCG
>DASTBN010000298.1:0-4055 GCA_035712045.1 Pseudonocardiaceae bacterium | reverse complement strand
GCACCTCGGGCCGGAACGCGCGCAGTAACGCTGGCACTACCGCGTGAAAGGCCCGCAGCCACCCATCGTCGCCCGTGCCGGGGGGAAGCGGGACATTGACCGCTGAGCCTTCCGCACCGGGACCCCCGATGTCGGTGGAGTGCCCCGTACCCGGGAACAGTGTCGCCGGATGCTGGTGCAGCGAGATGGTCAGTACCCTGGGATCGTCGATGAAAGCCGCTTCCACCCCGTCGCCGTGGTGCACGTCGATGTCGACGTAGGCCACCCGCGAGATGCCACCATCAAGCAGCCGCCGGATCGCCAGCGCGCAATCGTTGTAAATGCAAAAGCCCGAGGCGTAGTCGCGCATCGCGTGGTGCAACCCGCCAGCGATGTTCACCGCCCGGTCCGCCCGGCCAGTGACGATCTCCTCAGCGGCGAGCAGCGACCCGCCGGCGACCAGCGCGGAAGCCTCGTGCATGCGGTGGAAGACAGGATTGTCCGGGGTGCCCAGGCCATGCCCGCCGCGCCCGCGCGGCGCCTGTTTCACCGCGGTGACGTAACCATCGGAATGCACCGTGCGAAGTTCGTGGTCAGTGGCCTGCACGGGCTCCAATGGCTCCACACCATCCAGGACGCCCAGCGAACGAGCCAACCGGATCGTGAGATCTAGCCGGATGGGATTCAGGGGGTGGCGTCCCCCGAGGTCGTAGCCTAGGAGCGCGTCGTCCCAGATGATCACCGCGCGGGGAGAGCTCATAGCACTGCACGTTACCGACCGCGTGGGCTCCTGACGCGCGGACGAGAGATAGCTATCCGGGATCCGGACCGGTAGCCGCTGGCCGGTCGGGGTCGGTACACCAGTGGGACCACGATCCGGCGTACAGCGCCGCTGGCCGCCGGGATGTGGTGACCCCGGCGAGTTCGAGTCCGAGTACGAGGGCGCAGGCATTGATACCGGAACCGCAGTAGACCCCGACCTCCTTGCCGGTGACTCCCCACCTGCAGGCGAGTTCGCGGAGCCTGCTGGGCGGTAACCATCGCCCTTGCGCGCTAGTCAGCTCGCTGAACGGTGCGTTGATCGCCCCGGGAATGTGACCGGAGCGCGGATCCACCGGTTCGAACTCCCCCCGGTAGCGGGGCGCCGCGCGCGCGTCGAGCAGCACGCCGCAGCGGGCCAGCGCCGCGGCCTGGGTCACCTCGAGCACCGGCATCCCCCCGGGCCGAACGGTGATCGTGCCAGGCTGCGGGTGGGGCACCTCGGCGGTCACCGGCAGGCCGGCGGCCCGCCACGCCGCGATTCCGCCGTCGAGTACCGCGACCTCGGGGTGTCCCGCCCAGCGCAGCAGCCACCAGAACCGTGCCGCCACCGATCCGTCCGCCGCGTCGTAGGCGACGACCGGGGTGGTCGCGCCGACTCCCGCCGCGCGCAGCGCCGCCTGCAGCGCGGCGGGGTACGGAAGGGGATGACGTCCGCCGGGGCCCGGCGGTGCGGCCAGATCGGTGTCCACGTCGATGAAGACCGCGCCTGGCAGGTGGCCCGCAGTGTAGTCGACCCGGCCAGGCGGCCCGGTGAGCGACCATCGCACGTCCACCACTGTGGGCGGCTCGAGGCCGGTGAGCATCGTGTCGAGCTCGTGGGGTGTGATCACCGGATGCATGAGGACTATCCTGTCCCGCCCCTGATACGCGGCCTCCGCAACGCCCCAGTCGGCATCTACCATAGATGTGAATGAGGGAGACTGGTGTGAACGAGCTCATCGACACCACAGAGATGTACCTGCGCACTATCTTCGAGCTCGAGGAGGAGGGTGTGATCCCGCTGCGCGCGCGGATCGCCGAGCGGCTGGCGCAAAGCGGGCCCACAGTCAGCCAGACAGTGGCGCGCATGGAGCGGGACGGGTTGCTGACCGTGGCCGATGACCGGCACCTCGAGCTCACCCCGGCGGGCCGCAGCCGGGCGATCTCGGTGATGCGCAAGCACCGGCTGGCCGAGCGCCTGCTGGTCGATGTGATCGGCCTGGAGTGGGAGCAGGTGCACACCGAGGCGTGCCGCTGGGAACACGTGATGAGCGAGGCGGTGGAACGCAAGCTGGTCGCGTTGCTGGGTAACCCGACCACGTCTCCGTATGGCAACCCGATCCCCGGGCTGGACGAACTCGGGGTCGGAGAGTCGGCGAGCCCGGTCGAGCCGGATCTGGTCCGGCTCGATGAGGTGGCCCGCCGCGGTGGCGGCACCATCGAGGTGCGGCGCATCGCGGAGCACGTGCAGCTTGACCCGGCCTTGATGGCGGACCTGTACAAGGTCGACGCGGTACCCGGCAATGTGGTGCAGGTGGCCGCGCAGGCGCGGACCACCCATCCGGTGGTGCTGTCCGGGCGCGGGGCCACGGTGGAGGTGGCCGGCGCCCTCGCACACGCGGTCATGGGCCGTCGCCGGTAGCGAAGCCGCCCTCGGCTAGGTTCTCTCGGGTGACGGGACTGAACCGGATGCGGCTGCTGGTCACCGGAGGCGCGGGTTACATCGGCAGTGTCTGCGCCGCCCGGCTGGTCGAGGCTGGCCACGATGTCGTGGTCTTGGATGACTTGTCCACCGGGCACCAGGACGCCGTGCCGGAGGGCTGCCGGTTCGTGCAGGGGCCTGTTCAGGACGCCAGCGCGGTGCTCGCCGAGGGTTTCGACGGGGTGCTCCACTTCGCCGCCCGCTCGCTGGTCGGGGAATCGATGACGGCGCCTCAGCGCTACTGGCTGGGTAATGTGGTGGCCACGGTGGCATTGCTCGAGGCGATGCGCGAGCACGGCACTCCCCGCCTGGTCTTTTCCTCCACGGCCGCGACCTACGGCGAACCCGGCTCGGTGCCCATCACCGAAGACGCACCCACCCAGCCAACCAATCCCTACGGGGCGACCAAGCTCGCGATCGACCACGCCATCAGCTCGTACGCCTCCGCGCATGGCATCGCCGCCGTCAGCCTGCGGTACTTCAACGTCGGCGGCGCCTACGGCCGCTTCGGTGAGCGGCACACGGTGGAGACCCATCTCATCCCGTTGATCTTGCGGGTAGCCTTGGGCCAGCAAGAGAAAATCCTGGTGTTCGGGGAGGACTGGCCCACCGCGGACGGCACCTGCGTCCGCGACTACATCCACGTCACTGACCTCGCTGACGCCCATGAGCGGGCACTCGAGCAGGCGATACCCGGTCAGCACCAGATCTACAACCTGGGCAACGGGGCCGGTTTCTCGGTCCGGCAGGTGCTGGACACCTGCCGGGCGGTCACTGGGCGCCCGATCCCCGCGCAGTCGGCGCCGCGACGGCCGGGCGACCCGGCCGTCCTGATCGCTTCCAGCGATCGTGCCCGCGCTCAGCTGGGGTGGAAGCCGGAGCGCTCCGATCTCGCCATGATCGTCGCGGATGCCTGGAGATTCACTCTCGGCGTCCGCCAGGGCACTGCCTGACGGGGCGCCTCGTGGATCATCCATCACCGCTTCCCCCGTCGGGGGCGCCGCTTCGGGGACCTGCGCGCGGGCCGTCGGACGGCGTCCCCGGCGTCCATCGCGATCTCGCGCAGCAGCTCCGGCGGCATCCCGCCATCCAGCGCCGCGCGGAGCAACCCCGATAGCGAATGGTGCGGGCAGGCGAGCAGAGCCGCCTCCAGCGCGACACTGGCCAGCCCGCCATCCCCTCGGAGGTACGCGGTGAGCGCCAGCAGCGCCGCTGGTTCGGCTCGTTCCGGCGCGGGAGTGGCGCGGACAAGCGCGAGCCAGAGCCGCTCAGCGGCGGCCGCACCGGAGCCCGCGCACCAGGGCAAGCAGGCATCCCGGACCCGATGATCACACAGCGCCGAGGCCACCTCGGCGACAACGCTGTCGCTCAGCTCGGGATCGGCCAGGGCTGCGGCCCGGTGCAGCGAGGTTAACCGCGCGAGCCGCTGACTCACGACCCGGGCGCTCATCGGGTGCTCGGCGTCAGCCGTGTCCAGTAGGGCCGCCCGGCGCCGCAGCGCCGCAGGATCGTCCGCGGCCAGCAGCTCAGCTAATTCTTCCCGGCTGCCAAACGTCACGGCACCAGCCGCGAC
>DASTBN010000297.1:0-3470 GCA_035712045.1 Pseudonocardiaceae bacterium | reverse complement strand
CGTGCCGAGCCGATCGGATTGAGGAGGCAGTCCACATCAGTTGCGAAACGCTATGCATTAGCCGCGTGAACACAGTGGTGTAGGAGTTCGATCTGAATTGTGCTGTGCTCGACCAGCAATGTATACGTGTCGCAGGCACATTACGCGAGGCTGTGGACTAGACGCAGTACGATCACTGTCACCGGATCTCGCACAACGGCGTAGAAGAGGAAACCCAGATCGGCCAGCGGGACGCTCCACTGGTCGGAGCGTGCGTTATTAGACCGCGTCTGGATCGGCGGTCGGATTCTTGAGGAGCGCCGCACAGCGTTGGTCGACGAGTTCGCGCAAGCCTATGGGCAGGTCGTGGTACGCTGCTCCCGATTGCTCGATTACCACTGCGGTCACCGTCGCCATGGATCCAGTATCTCGTACCGAGAGCGCGGTGCCGGGATCAGGTGCCGCGTGGCGTATCAACGCTACGCGCGGGTGACGGTGAGAGCGCCTGTTCCATCTCCAGCTGTGTCGTCGAGATCGCCGACGACTCAGCTGACCGGCTGTCCAGGGATACTGGGGCTAGCGGCGGGTGGCGGCGGCGAAGTCGTAGCGGATCGTGGGCAGGTGCCGCGTCAGCACCGCGGCGTACTTCGCCAGGACGTCAGTGGCCGGATCGAGCCGTTCCCACAGCGCGTCGAACTCGTCCATCGCGGGCTCGTCGGATTCCTCGGCGGAGTTCAGCTCCTCGAGGCGCGCCGCGGCGGCGCGCATGCCGTCGACAGCACTCGCCACCTCCCGAACCTCTTGTACTACCGCTGCCCCCACCCCCGCCGTCGCGAGGACCTCGGCGATCCAGTCAGCGGGCGGGATGCCGGGCAGCTTGTAATCGACCCACAGATCGCCCCATAACCGGCACCGGCGGCCCTCCTCCGTGGGGTCATCCACGATCTCGGCTTCCCCATCCGGCAGGTGCCGCACCATCAGTCCCGCGCGGGCGGCACGCTTGCGCGCTAGGGCCGGCAGGTCGTCCCCGGGCGCACGCGCACCCATCGGCGAGGGCCCCATCCGGGTCGCGAGCCCCACGAGCAGGCGTTCTGTCTCTGGCACCGCCGGTAACCGATCAAGCTCATCATCGCTGAGAAACCGCCCCGGCTCCACCGCCGCTGCCAGAGCCGCATCAACCGGCACGCCCCGCGCTGCGGCCAGCACAGCGTGTGTCGCCAGATCCGCCCACCACACCACGAGCTCCCGGCCCGCAGTTCGCAGCTCACGCGCCGTCGCCACTGTCACCCGATACCGTAGCGACACCACCGCCCGTCGTGCGTCACTGCGGTCCCTGGGCCGCGTGATGAACAGCTCGTCCTCCTCTGACCACGCATCAACATCCCGCTCGGCGGCCGCGATGTCGGCGATGAACTCCGCGACAGAACCACCGAGCTCGTTGAGAACCGCATCGACTTCGACATCGTCCAACGAGACCGTCTCAGCAGGTACCATCGGCTCCGAATCGCCTGAGTATTGGTCAGCCATAACCCCGGCCCTCCTTACCGCCGGTAGATCATCATGGAGCACGACACCACAATGCGGAACCTCCCCGTCCGGGAGTCTTACCAGACCAGGTCCCCGCACGACCCGGCCACCGGCCAGAGCCGAAGGTTCCTGCGAGAACGCCACGCGGTGAGCTAATGAGGGCGGACGCGATCACAGGCACGGCTGCGGGCGTGCCGTTCACGGCGCTGCCACCGGCAGGCACTGTGCAGGACCCGGTGCCGCTGGTAGTGACCTGGCACATGATCGACGCGCCGCGCACAGACGCGGCGTTCGCTGCCGCGCTGCCCATGGCAGGAGTCCCCGCCTGGCGGGTGCACCTGGGTATGCCGTGGTGCGGGGCACGGATGCCCGAGGGCGGGCGCGATGCCATCATCGAGCTCGCCCGCCGGGACGCGGTGATGGCCTACCTGAACCCGCTCATCCAGCAGGCTGTCACCGAGTTCCCCGCCGCGCTGGCGGAGCTCCGCGAGCGGCTGCCGGTCAGCAATGGGCCCCTCGGGGTGCTCGGCGGTTCCGCCGGTGGTGCCGTCGCGCTGTGGATACTGGCTCAAGCCACGATTCCGGTCACGGCGGCCGCGCTCGTCAACCCGGCTGTGCGGGCCCGATCGGTAGTCGAGCTCATCGAGGGCATCGCTGGACAGGCCTACCCGTGGGACGAGCGATCCCGCGTGATCGCCGACCAGCTGGATTTCGTGGCCCGCGCGGCGGACATCGCGGCCCGGACCCCGCAGCCGCCGCTGCTGGTGATCAGCGGCGAGCTGGACTTCCCGGTGCTGCGCACCGATGCCGCGGAGCTGGTCACCGCGCTGCGCGAACGGTACGCCCAGCCCGGCCACGTCCAGCTGACGACAGTGCCAAACCTGCCCCACCCACTGGCCGAGCAGCCCGGCCTGGAGCCCGCTCCGCAACTCCCCGCGACCAAAGCGGTAGACGAAGCCCTAACAGAATGGTTCCTCCAGCACCTCACCACCCCCTGACCGTTACCGCGGACAAGACCTCCTCCTGAGCCCGTTATGTCCCCATAACGGGCGGGGCGGGCGCCCCAGAACCCCGATAAGTCTCCATATCGGGGTGGGAGCGCGTGGGGAGCGCAGCTGGGGCGGGCAGGTAACTATTTTTGGCTTCTGGGCGATCTGGTGAATCGAGCGACTGTTCAGCTCTGGGTTATGTACTCAGCGTATATAGAACAGTCACATAAAGTGAACTGGGGATCGTCCGTGGCTGAAGAGCTATTCGGGCCGTACCGCCTGGAGGGATTGATCGGCCGGGGCGGTATGGGCGAGGTGTACCGCGCCTTCGACACCGTCCATCAGCGGCTGGTGGCCCTCAAACGGCTTCCGGCCGTATTGGCCGCTGATACCGCATTCCGCGCCAGGTTCCGGGCGGAAGCGGAGCACGCGGCGCGGTTGCACGAGCCGCACATCATCCCCATTCACGATTTCGGTGAGATCGACGGCCGCCTGTTCATCGATATGCGCCTGGTGGAGGGCCGCGATCTGGCCTCCCGGCTTGCTGAGCGGGGCCCGCTCCCGCCCGCGCGGGCCGTGAGTGTGGTCACCCAGGTCGCCGCGGCACTGGACGCGGCGCACGCGGCGGATCTGGCGCACCGGGACATCAAGCCCGCCAACATCCTGGTCGCCCCCGGCCAGGGCGGCGGCGAGTTCGTTTACGTCGCGGATTTCGGTCTCGCGCGGTCGGTGCGCGACGAGACGATGTCGCTCACGGCTACCGGCATGGCGGTGGGCTCGCTGGCCTACCTCGCCCCGGAGCGGTTCATCAATGGGCGTGGCGATCACCGGGGTGATGTGTACTCGCTGGGTTGCGTGCTGTTCGAGGCGCTCACGGCGCGGCAGCCTTTCCCCGGTGAGGGACTCCCGGCGATGATCAACGCCCACCTCAACGAGGCACCACCGCAGCCCTCGGAGTTCGTTCCCGGGCTGCCC
>DASTBN010000296.1:0-2441 GCA_035712045.1 Pseudonocardiaceae bacterium | reverse complement strand
GAACGTCGGCCAAGATCTGATCCATCGTCATCGGCGCGTTCCTTCCTCCGCCGGGGTCCAGGCCACCGCGTAGGGCTCTTCCCCGTCGCCGAGACCGGTCCGCGCCCAGCGGCTGGGCACGTCATCGCCGGTTGTCACGAGCAGCCGGTCCCCGTCGACCCGCTCGATGGCGAACTGGTACGGGCGTCCCGCGAGTCCGGTGCCGGCGGCTTTGGCGGCGGCTTCCTTCGCGGCCCAGAACCGCGTGATCCAGCTCAGTCTCACCCGCTCCGACGGGCACAGCTCGGCGATCAGGTGGCGTTCGGCGGCGGTGAGGATCGCCGCGATGGCACGGTCGTCCCGGCGGTCGATCCGCTCGATATCGATGCCCACCCCGGCTCGGCCGACCAGCGCCGCAGCTAGCGCGCCGGTATGCGCCAGGGACACCTGAGGTGGTTCGGTGAAGGGTCCGCTGACCTGTGGCCGACCTGACTCGTCGTTGCTGACAGTGATCTCGATGGGGAACACCGGGCCAGCGCCGCCGTCCCAGAGCCACTGCCGGACCGCGTCTTTCACCGCGATGCGGCCCAGCAACCACTGCCCCGCCGCGCGGGGGGTGCGCCGGGCGTATTCGGCGCGCTCATCCGCGTTCAGGTAACGGCGCATGATCAGTTCCCGGGTGGCGGGATCGGGCCAGCGGTCCCGCACCAGGAACCAGCCACCGGGCTGGCGCTGGGCGATCAGGTTCCGCTCCGGGAATACGAACACCGGCCAGGTCAGCTCGTCGGTGTTGAATCGGCGATCCGTCCACCGCTCGAGAGAGGCCCACAACCGGCCGTCCGCGCGCCAGAGCTCCAGGTCAGCGACGACGTCCATGGCGGAGACCGAGCCGACCCGGACGGCGCAGCGCACCCGCTCACCTGGTGCCGGCGGGGGGCCGTAATAGCGCACCTGGCCGATTCCCGAGGGAAACGCGAGCCGGTCCCGGGCGGTATGTATCATGATCCAGAAGCCGAGCAGCTGCCCTGCGTTATCCAGCAGTGCTCCGGGCACGTTCGGGACGATCAGCTCACCGGTGATTCCGTCGTCAGACATCGGGCCGAGTTCAGCGATCCCCTGGAACGCCGGCCCGTGGAACATCCACCGATCCCGGTACAGGGCTTCTGCGGTGACCGCGGAGGCGCGTGAGTGCGTATCAGTGTTATGACGATGATCGCTACTCACGGGTGGCTCCGGCGGCCACTCCCCTGCCGGGGCCAGCAGCACCGAGCCGCTCGCGTAATCGTCGAGCGCCACGGTCACCGTGCCGTCTGGGTTCAGCGTGCTGGTCGTGGTCACCGTGACCGGAGGGGCGACCGCGAGCCAGCGCAGCGCCCGAACATCGCGTATCCCGATGACGGCGTGGCCGGGCCGCAGCGCCCGGGCGGCGTCGGCCATCAACTCCATAATGGTGGTCAGGGGCACGACCGGGTACCGGTCGCGCGCGTCAGGCCAGCCGCCGGGCTGCCGGTAGAAGCAGTGGTCGGCGAGGTAGGGCATGGTGTCCAGGGACAGCGTCGCGGTGGTGCTCCGCCGCGTGGGGACAGCCCTCCGCGACCAGGACTGGGCGACGTCCGTGGCGGCCGTGGTAGCCGCGTTCAGCGCGGCGTCGAGCTCGTCTAACAGGGGGTGGACGGCTCCGCGCGGGGCCGCTGGGGGAATGGGGGCGGCCCGGGTTGAGCTCAGCGAGGGCGCGCTATCACCGAGCCGGATCAGCGGCGCACCGAGCTTGAGCGGCAGCACCGGACCGCCGCGCTCCGGGCCGGCTGGGGTCCGGGCTGGCGCCCGCAGGGGCAGCTGGCCGAAGCGGGGTTCCCAGCCCTCCGCCCAGAGCGCGGCGGCGACCCGGCGGAGCTGGTCCAGCCCAGGCCGCCGGGGGGTGTTCGCGGTGATCGCCAGGTGCGGCACCCCGGCCAGGGTGTCGGCGATGAAGCCGGGCAGGCTGCCGGTGCCGACTTGGATGAACGCTCGCGTTCCGGCCTGGTAAAGCCGCTGGATGAGAGGGCCGAACCGGACCGGCTCAAGCAGGTGACGGGTGGCGAGCGCGCGGATGCCATTGGGGTCGCCGGGGTAACGGTCGAGGGTAGTTGCCGACCAGATCGGGTGCGCCGGCGCGCGCACCGGCAGGCCAGCGAATATTCCCAGAATCCGGTTCAGGTACGGCGCGAGCATCGGTGAGTGGAATCCGGACCGGAACGGCAAGACCTGCCCGGTGACCCCGCGTGCCGCCAGCCGGTCCAGAGCGCGGGCTATCGCGGCCTCGGCACCGCAGATGATCGACTGGTGGGGGCAGTTGTCGTGCGAGACCGTGATCCCTTCCAGGTCCTCGATCACCGAGGTGGCTTGCTCGGCGCCGCGGCCAAGGGCAGCGAATACCAGGTCGGGAACGTGCAGCGTGGCGGGGTCGAACGACGCGATCAGGT
>DASTBN010000295.1:0-3663 GCA_035712045.1 Pseudonocardiaceae bacterium | reverse complement strand
GGTGCGTCAGTGATCATCCTGGAGCCAGGGTGCCCCCCGAGGGGAGTGGTTTGCAGGGAGCCGGCGGCCTGTGCCTGGCTATGCCCGGGCATGCACGTTCACCCGGTAACAGACAGGACGAGTGTGTTGCCCGCTGGTTAGTCCTTGCCGTTCCTTTACGCAGGTGTTACTGCTGGATTGCCCAACGCCGGCTGCCGCATCGGGTGGCGCCGGAACTGGACCACCACAGGGGGGTGGAGGACGTGTATCGCACCGCACTGCCGCAGTTGAGCGACGAGGTGTTCTTAACGGACTCTGGGCTTGAAACCGACCTCATCTTCAACCGGGGGTTCGACTTGCCGGAGTTCGCGGCCTTCGTGCTGGTGGATGACGCAGGTGGCACCGCTGCGCTCGACGCGTACTTCCGCCGTCATGCGGACATCGCGGTGCGGCACGGTTGCGGTGTGATCCTTGAGGCGCCGACCTGGCGAGCCAGCCGCGACTGGGGCTCGCGGATCGGGTACCCGCCGGCGGAACTGCGCCGGGTCAACCGGTCCGCTGTCGGCCTGCTGTCCCGGGTGCGCGGCGACTATCGGGATGCGGCAAGCTCACCTGTGGTGATCAGCGGATGCATTGGACCGCGGGCCGATGGGTACCGCCCGGCCGAACACATGCCTGAGGACGAAGCCGAGGACTACCACAAGGAGCAGATCGAAGTCCTCGCGGCAACCGACGCGGACCTGGTGCACGCGATGACCATTACTTACGCCGCCGAGGCGGCCGGGATCGCCCGGGCTGCGGCCGGCGCTGGCATTCCTGCCGCGATCTCCTTCACCACCGGAACCGACGGCCGGCTGCCCGATGGCACATCTCTGGCCGACGCGGTCACTGCGGTGGACGCGGCTACCGGTGGCGCGCCGGTCTACTACGGGGTCAACTGCGCGCACCCCTCCCACTTCGGATCAGCCCTCCCCGGTGGCGCGATCGGGGCACGGATCCGGAGCGTCCGCGCGAACGCCTCGAGAATGAGCCACGCTGAAATCGATGAATCGCCAACTCTCGACGACGGGGACCCGGTGGAGCTAGCCGGCGATTACACGCGACTACGGGCACAGCACCCACAGATCTCCATCCTCGGTGGCTGCTGCGGCACCGACGCGCGACACGTACAGGCCATTGCCGACGCCATCCTGGCCGGCACCGGCGCACGATAGGTCACTGGAGCGTCGCGCCACCAGGAAGATTGCCTCGCTGATGGCGCGCGCCTAGCTCCTGACCCAGATTCGGCAACACCGCGCCTACACCGCCTACTCCTACGGCGCCGACCGCCTACGCCGCCTGTGCTGTCCACCGCGGTCGTCCCCGCTCCTCCGTGATGGACGACGGCGGCGACGCGGGGGAACAACCAGTGATGCGGCACGCTCTCGATGACCAGCACGGCGGAGCCGTCGTGCACGCCGCCCGGGGTTCCCCTGCTGGTGAGCCATGGGTGCTGGGTGCCATCTCGATGGTGTGGATGGCTGGTGGGTTTCCGGGACGGTTCCGGATCATCGCGCCGTCTCGGTTCGGTGTTCCGGTTCGTCGCTGCTGCTAGCGGCAACCCCGGTAGTGCTGCGCGTCCGGTGGAATGAGCGACCTGTCCCCTTGCCGGAAGGTCCGATGCCGGATGGCCCGGTCGGCAGGGACCGTTGCCCCTGCTGCACTTCCGGCATCCGGGCGAGACTGGCTTATCGGGCTTCCCAGGGAGGGATGGACCGCCTTTCGGCCGGTCCCGCTAACGGAGAGCATGGCCGCGGCTTCCCATCCTGAGGTGGTGATGGTTCATGGACCGGTTGAGTGCGCAAGATCTCAGCATGGTGTGGCCGGAAGATTTCGGCTGGCCGCAGGACATTGGGGCGCTTGGCATCCTTGATGGCTCTGGGCTGCTCGAACCGGATGGCCGCTTCCCGATTCAGGTCGTCCGGGAGCAGATCTGCCGCAGGCTGCACTTGCTTCCCCGCTTCCGCCAGCTCTTGTACACCCCCCGGTGGTGGGGGCTGGGCTGGCCGCTGTGGGTGGATGCCCCGGCGTTCGACATCGCCGATCACGTCGCAGTGCTCCCGGTTGGCGTTCCCGCCGGGGAGGCTCAGTTGCTGGTGGCCTGCGAGGAGCTTCGCCGGCGGCGGCTGGACCGGTCCCGCCCGCTGTGGCAGATGTGGTTCCTGCCCGGCCTGGCCGACGCGCGGGTTGGGCTGTTCATGAAACTGCACCATGCCATCGCCGACGGCGTGGCCGGGGTAGCCGCCTTCGGGGCACTCCTCGACCTCAGCGCCGACGCGCCCGCGCCGTCCCCCCCGGCCTGGGCACCGGCCCGGTTCCCCACCGCAGGCGAGCTGTTCGGCGACAACCTGCGCCGCAAGATCCACGGGGGCCGGCGAACTCTGGCGGCGCTGGGCCACCCCCGTGCCACCGCGCAGCAGGTCCGGCGCGCATGGCCAGCGGTCCGCGAGACCTTCGCCGAGGGGCGTGCACCCCGAACCAGCCTGAACCAGCCGATCGGCCCGGGCCGCACCCTGGCCCTGGTCCGCAGCAGCCTGGACCAGGTCAAGGGCATCGCCCACGCCCACCATGCCACGGTCAACGACGTGCTGAGCGCCGCCGTCGCCGGCGGGCTGCGGACCCTGCTCGCCAGCCGCGGCGAACGCGTGGACGGACTGGTTTTGCGGGCGTTTGTCCCGGTGTCACTGCACCGCGAGCAACCCGGCCAGGCGCGAGGAAACCTGGATGGGGCGATGATCGTCCCGCTGCCGATCGGGGAGGCTGACCCTGTTCACCGGCTGGGCCTGATCGCCGCCGAGACCGCGGAGCGGAAAAAGAAGAACCGGCCGCCGTCCGGCACCCTGTTCCCGAACGCGGCGATCCAGCGGGCGTTCTTGCGCCACGCGGACCGGCAGCGGTTCATGAACGTCTACATCGCCAACGTGCCCGGCCCGCCCGTCCCCCTGTACCTGGCCGGGGCGCCGCTGGCCGAGGTGTTCCCCGTGGTACCACTCATGGGAAACATCCCGCTCGGCATCGGCGCCCTGTCCTACGCCGGGCAATTCAATATCACCGTAGTCGCCGACCGCGACGGCTGCCCCGACGCCGAGATCTTCACCGCAGCACTACGCACCTCGCTGGACAACCTCACCCACGCAGCGCCCGTGCCCTCATGAGACCAGCACTTCTGATCATGTTGGTCATCGCCCCTGCCGCCACCGGCGGCCAGCCCGGACCCAAAGCTGCAACGGGACTAGAACACGCATAACTGGGCTAATATGCGCGCCGAACTCCTTGCCTGAGAACTCCATGCGACGAGCACAGACTCGATCTGGATCTTGGGGGCGGGTGCTTCGCTTTACGCTGCGTCATCTGACCTGGCCTGGGGTGAGGCGCGCAGTCCCTCCTGTGCCGTCATAGGGCCATGATCGATTAGTGATTAACCGCACGCATAGCGAGCACTTATGTCACGCAAGGAGATCAGGCTGGAAGGCCGTTCGGGAGGCCAGGTTGAGGGCTTCGTCGGAGCTGAGCGTCATGCCTTCGGCGCGGGCTTGTTCGAGCTGCTCCTGGCCGAGGTGGGTGCGCACCTGGTCCAGGCTGTCCCGGCGGTAGCGCGCTTCGAGCTCTTCCCACGGTTGCCCGGTCCGGTCGAGGAAGGCTTGC
>DASTBN010000294.1:0-2020 GCA_035712045.1 Pseudonocardiaceae bacterium | reverse complement strand
CAGCGCCGCCACCATACGGATCCGGCATCTCATTCCGGAATCTGGCCCCGGCATTGCTGGCGGTGAGCGCACAACTGCTGCTCCTAGCCGGCCGGGGCGCCCGCCGCCTCGCGGATCCCCGCGCCGCGAGGGCTATCGATTCGGCCTTCGCTCCCCTGCTCGCCCGCCTCACACCGATGGCGCGGACAAATCTGGGTGCACGCCGGCTCCATGACCTGATCGACCTCGTCCGGAGCATCCTGAGTGGCATGGCCGCGGATGGCCTGGGCACCAGCCGCGACGCGTACGACGCCATCAATCACCTCGACTTCCGTGAGTGGCTGAGCCGTCACGGCGCCGCGCCCTCCACGCTGGAGTCCGCGATCGTGCGGGGTAGCTACGATCTCGTTTTTTCCCGCGAGAACGGCGATCCCTCCCGTTCCCGGTTCGCGGCCGGCTGGGGTGTGATCCTGTCTTCCAGGTTCTTTTTCGGCTACAAGGGCTCCATTTTCTGGAAAATGCGGGCGGGCATGGGCGATGTCGTGTTCGCCCCGCTCTACCAGGCGCTTTCCGCGCGAGGTGTGCGATTCCGCTTCCTCCACCCGGTCGAGAAGCTCGTGCCATCAGCGGATGGATCGGGAATCAGATCCGTTATCGTCGGCCCCCGCATCGCGGCGACCGACCGGGAATATGAGCCGCTGATTCCCGTGAAGGGATTACCGTGCTTCCCCGCCGAACCGGGTCATCACCAGCTTCGGGAGGGTCACCAGGAGCTACGCTGCGGCGAGGACTTCGATCTGCTCGTCTTCGCGATCCCGCCGGGCATGGCGCGAATCGTCTGCGGCCCGCTGGCGGCCCAGCGGCCCGAGTGGCGGAACATGCTCGAGAAAACCGGCACCGTGGCGACGCACGCCTTCCAGGTCTGGCTGAAGCCCCGCGAGCGCTCTCTGGGCTGGCCGCATCCGGGCACGACGGTCAGCGCCTACGCCAAGCCGTTCGACACCTGGGCGTCCATGTCCCATCTCGCCGAGTTCGAGGACTGGGGTGATACCGAAGCGCCAGGGACCATCGGGTATTTCTGCGGCCCGGTCCCGACCGGGCCGATAGACACAGGCAATGGGACCGATGCCGCGGCCCGCACCCGGGATCAGGCGATCCGGTTCCTCCAGCGGCACAGCCGCCCGTTCTGGCCCGGTGCCATCGACCCGGTCACCCAGAGCTTCCGGTGGGACCTGCTCTGCGCGGACAGCGACATCACTGGCCCGGCCCGTTTCCTCACCCAGTACTGGACCGCGAACACCGACCCATCCGACTTGTACGTCCTATCCCTGCCAGGCACTGACCAGTACCGGCTGCGGCCGGACGGCAGCGGTTACCGGAACCTCGCATTGGCCGGTGACTGGACGGACTGCGGGATCAATGCGGGGTGCATCGAGGCCGCCGTGGTGAGCGGGCTGCAGGCGGCCAACACGCTGCTTGGCCGACCACGCTGGGACCGGATTAGCGGGGTGATCGTGCGTTAGAGATTCCGGGATGCCGCCCGCATCCGCTCAGCAAAATCAGAATGTGGGCGAGCTGCCCCACCTAATCCCAGCTGATCGCAGTATCGGGTCTCATACCGCGCTACTGTCCGATCCCCTTGGAGCGACTGGCTTAGCCGTCACCTGATGGGGTGAATCCTGGGCACTAGCCACAGGATGGTAGCGAGGCTGTCAGGGGTCGAACATATGGTCGATTCATGACGGCAACGAGTTCGGTGGTCTCCGATGAGGCGATCATCGGTGAGTTGCGGGCCGGATGGGAGGAGGTCTCCCGGGGTTACGCACGGTACTGGGCGGCGATGGCGGAGGTGGCCCGGCGCACCAGCACCGGCTGGGAGACCGCCGAGATCGCCGCCGCATTAACGTTCACTGCCCGGCGGGCGGATCACGAGCTGGGTTGCGCCCAGACCCTGGTGGAGCGCCTGCCCCGGGTGCATGCCGCCCTCGCCACCGGCAAACTGGATCATCACAAGGCGAGGGTGTTCAGTGATTACCTGGCC
>DASTBN010000293.1:0-2130 GCA_035712045.1 Pseudonocardiaceae bacterium | reverse complement strand
CGGCGAAGGTGTATGTCTGCGCGGCTATGTTCTCCAGGTTCAGCGCGAGCCTGGCCACATCGGGGACGGTCTTCGCCGCGGTGAGCATGGCCACCTGCCCCTGGGTGATAGACAGCGGCGCGTCACTGATGGTGGGTTTGTTGGCCTTTTGCAGCACCGCGTTCCAGGCCTGGGCGTGGTCGGAGTGCTGCTTCATCACGGTCTGAATGAAGGTTGCCACCGCAGGTGGCACGGCGCCCAGCTCTCCGCCGCCGGCCTTCTTCAGCGCTCCTTCGTACGCCGTGACGGCCAGATTCTCCAGACCAGCGGCCAGCGCGACCACCTTGAGGTCCCCCGTGTAGGTCTCCGGCGCTGGCGGCGCCACCGGGGCGGATGACACGGCGGATGATCCCTGCGATCCACCGGAACAGGCGGCGGCCGCGCCCAGCGCCATCGCGCCAGCGGCACCGAGGAAGAAGCCGCGCCGGGTGGAGGGCCGGCGCACCACGCTGCCGAGGTTGGCACTCCACTCATCAAGCGCCTTGCGGACGCCCGGGAAGGTCGATTCGTGCAGTTCGTCGAGCTCCCGGGTCATCTGGGAGAGCTCCCGCTCACTGATCGCCATCTCCCCGTGCTGCGTCTTCGCGTGCTGCGTCTTCGCGTGCTGCGTCTTCGCGTTCTGGGCGCGGCGGCTGAAGATGGTCACTTCACAGCTCCTTCCTCGACCGGGGCGGCCATCGCGGTGGGATAGAACCCGTCAGGAAAGCCGACACTGCCGGCTGCGGCCGGCAGCTCACCCGGATTCGTCGGCAGCGCGATCAGCTTCGGCAGGTTCGCCTCGACCAGCGCCTTGACCGCCAGCAGGATCGCCCTGTGCTGGGATTCGACCCCGGCCACACTGGCGAAGAGCTGGCGCAGGTCCGAGGTGGAGACCAGGCCGACGTTCTTGATGTAGGTCTGTGCGGCCACGTCCTCCAGCGTGATCGCCAGGCCGACCGCGTCAGCCGCTGTTTTGATCTTGGGTATGGCCAGTCTCACAACCTCTGAGTACTTTGGATCAGGGTTCGTCTGGACCTTGCCGCCCAGCCGGGTGACGGCCGCGTTGAACGCCGTCGCGTGCTCGCCGTGCTGGCTCATCGTCTTCTCAGCGAACGCCTTGACGACGCTGTTCGCCGAGTTACCGCCGACGAACGGCGAGGTCAGCGCGGTCCGGTAGGTCGCCACCGCGAGGTTCTCCAGGCCGGCCGCGGTCTGCAGCGCCGACACGTCATTGCCGACCGCCCACGCGGTGCCACCGCCCAGCAGCGTCGCCGCGCCCGCGATCCCGGCGGCCGCCGCGACCGGGCCCCAGCGGGAGCCATCGCGCTCAGCGCTGACGCGGGCTTCCCGCGCCGCCTCCACGTAGTCGTTCAGACCCGCCCGAGCGCCACGCATCGCATCCGAGTGCAGATCGTCGGATTCCTCCAGGAGTTCCCGGAACCTGCTCTCATCGATCTTGTTACCCACAAAGCCTCCAAGCATGTGGTGGGGGGTGCCCGATCACGCAGCGTCACACGCTGTGTGAACAGACAGTGTGTGAGCGGGCAGACTGAGTTTCGGCACCCCACGCCGGCCAGTTCGGCGAGGTCTGGTCACGATCAGGTCACGGTCCGGCGCAGCGTGGTGACGCCCGGCACACCGGCCGAAGACCCGGCGTCCGGTTTGGACCCGGGCGCTCACGGGTACTCCGGGACCACGGAACCGACGACCCACCGGTTCTGAGGAACTGAGAGGACCGGAAATATCATGATCGTTCTAGGTATCGTCTTATTAGTGACGGGATACCTGCTTGGTATCTCGATTGTGACGACGCTCGGAATCATCCTGGTAGTTGTCGGTGTGATTCTGGAGCTGCTTGGCGCCGTCGGGAGCCCCTTCATGGGACGCCGCCACTATTGGTGACGTGATTTTTCTCAGCGAGGACGTGGAGACGATGGCGGATATCCGACGACTTCCGAAACCTGTCACAAGCGAGTGGGATTGGCAGCTCCGGGGGTCCTGCCAGGGGCTGAACAGCGGCATGTTCTTTCACCCTGACGGCGAGCGGGGCGCGGCGCGGGCCCGGCGCGCCGCAGAGGCCAAAGCGATCTGCCGGCACTGCCCGGTGCTGGA
>DASTBN010000292.1:0-2657 GCA_035712045.1 Pseudonocardiaceae bacterium | reverse complement strand
GGAGATGGTCCCATGCTCGCTGACGATGCCCGGGAGATCGCCACAGAGCTCCAAGAACGCCTGGCCGCTAGCTCCTGCCAGGGAGCCAAGGCGGCGGTCAAGGTCGAGGAGCTCAAGCCCAAGTCGGTGCCGGCCGGTGCGGGGCGTCCCACTTTCATCAACTACTACATCCAGGTCGATGACGGCACCCGGATGGCCACTCTCACGCTGGGGCAGGCGGCCGGTTTGCTCGATGAGATCCAGCCAGAGTGGGACGCGGACCGGCTCTTCGACGCGATCCGCGCGCTGGATGTGCCTGTGGAGGACCCGGAATGAAAAACGAGGGCTAAGCCATGTTCGTCCACTGTTAACGTCCCGGTGCGCCGGCCGTGATCCCGCGCCGCGAGGCTTGTCGGCGGAGGGAAAGGCCGCAGTGTGTACGACTACGACCTGCTGGTGATCGGATCGGGACCGGGTGGCCAGAAGGCGGCCATCGCGGCGGCGAAGCTGGGGAAGCGTGTCTGCCTGGCGGAACGCCGCGACATGATGGGCGGTGTCTGCGTCAACACCGGCACGATCCCGTCCAAGACGTTGCGGGAGGCCGTGCTTTATCTCACCGGTTTCGCGCAGCGGGAAATGTACGGCGCCAGCTACCGGGTCAAATCCGAGATCACAGTCGCCGATCTGCTCGCCCGCACCCAGCACGTCGTGGGCCGCGAGATCGAGGTGATCCGCAGCCAGCTGCTGCGCAACCGGGTCGAGCTACTCAGCGGCACCGCCCGGTTCGAGGACCCCCAGACGGTGATCGTGCAGGGGGAGGCTCGCGGGGATCGCACGACCGTCACCGCTGGGAAGATCGTGATCGCGACGGGCACCAGGCCAGCGCGTCCCGCCGAAGTGGAATTCGACGACGAGCACGTGCTCGATTCTGATGGCGTGCTGCGGATGCGCCGGATACCCCGCTCGATTGTCGTGGTCGGGGCCGGTGTGATCGGAATCGAATACGCGTCGATGTTCGCCGCGTTAGGTGCCCGGGTGACCGTGGTCGAGAGGCACTCGCAGATGCTGGATTTCTGTGATCCCGAGGTGGTCGAATCACTCAAGTTCCACCTGCGGGATCAGGCCGTCACATTCCGTTTCGGTGAGGAAGTCGCCAACGTCAAGATCGCTGCGGAAGGCACGGTCACCACCCTCGCCAGCGGCAAGCGGATCGCGGCGGACATGGTGATGTACTCGGCTGGCCGCCAGGGCGTCACCGATGAGCTCAGCCTGGACAAGGCCGGGCTGGCCGCCGACCATCGCGGGCGGATCACGGTGGACCGGCACTACCGGACGGCGGTGCCGCACATCTTCGCGGTCGGCGACGTGATCGGTTTCCCCGCGCTGGCGGCGACGTCCATGAATCAGGGGCGGCTGGCGGCGTACTACGCGTTCGGTGAGCCCGCCCGTGAGCTGGGGGAGCTGCAGCCGATCGGGATCTACACGGTGCCCGAGATTTCCTACTGCGGCAAGACCGAAGCCGAGCTGACCGTTTCCGCCGTGCCCTACGAGGTGGGCATCGCCCGTTACCGTGAGCTCACCAGGGGCGCGATCATCGGTGACCCGTACGGGATGCTGAAGCTGCTCGTCTCGACCGAGGACCGCACCCTGCTCGGCGTGCACGTGTTCGGCACGAACGCCACCGATCTGGTGCACATCGGGCAGGCCATCATGGGCTGCGGCGGCACAGTCGACTACCTCGTTGACGCCGTCTTCAACTACCCGACGCTCTCGGGGGCGTATAAGGTGGCCGCGCTCGACGCCACGAACAAGATCCGCGTCCTGGATACCTTCGCCGATGAGTCTTAGGGGGCTTCCCGCTCCTGCCCATTACCGTGTGTCAGCAGCACTGGTCCGGCGTGAGGAGAGTAGGTGATGGTGATGGTGGTCCACGCACCGAGCTTGATGCGGTCGCCGTGGGCCAGCGCTACCGTCGTATTCGGTGTGATCGGCTCTGGCGCGTCCCCCAGCGTGGTGCCGTTGGTGGAGTCGAGGTCGATCAGCTCCCAGCCGCCGCCCGGGCGGGCGAGCAGCAGCGCGTGCATGGCGGATACGCCGGGATCCAGGGGAGGACCCGACAGGTCGATATCCGGAGCGATGCCCCGGGACCGGCTGCCGCGCCCAATCGCCAGCCACGCTCCGGACAGCACGAAGCGCCGCTGCGGGCAGTGCGGCGGAAACGTCAGGACCGCCGCCTCGGGTCCCCCTCGCCTGCGGACTTCGTCGAACCAGGATCTGTCGGCTTGGACCAGCGCTGACCACTCACCGGATCCGGCCTCTGGCATCATGCTCGTGGCGTCGACCGGCTTGGCCGAGTCATGCCCGCACACTTCACAGAACCGCCCCTCCCGGGCCGCTGCGCAGTTCGCACAGAACCGCGCAGGCGTGGCAACGACGACTGGGTGTTCGCTGGTCATCGGCGCGCCACAGACATCGCAGTAGTCGGTGGTGGCGCTGTCGTGTCCGGCCGGGCAGCTGGGCATCGCCTCAGGCCTCACCGCGAACGCGGATCGTCTTGACCGAGCGGGTGTCGAGCGTCATCTCATCGGCGGTGCTCACCCCGGTGCGCAGCCGGACGGTCCCGGCGGGTGCGTCGATCACCTCGACCACGCGTTCCAGCAGCCGGGCGGTGTCGTCGT
>DASTBN010000291.1:0-2136 GCA_035712045.1 Pseudonocardiaceae bacterium | reverse complement strand
GGTGCCCCAGGACGACATCCTGCACTCCCAGCTGAGCGTGCGGCGGGCGCTGTCGTTCGCCGCACGGCTGCGCTTCCCAGCGGAGGTGCCCCGCGCTGAGCGGGAGCAGCGCATCGACGAGGTACTCACCGAGCTGGGCCTGACCGGGCAGGCCCAGCAGCGGATCGACACCCTCTCCGGCGGCCAGCGCAAGCGCACCAGCGTGGCGCTGGAGTTACTCACCCGGCCCTCGCTGCTGTTCCTCGACGAGCCCGACTCGGGACTGGACCCCGGGCTGGCGAGATCCCTGATGCAAACGCTGCGCGGGCTGGCCGACGGCGGCCGCACCGTCGTGGTCGTCACGCACAGCGTCGCCAATCTCGACGTGTTCGACCGGCTGCTCATCCTCGCCCCTGGCGGGAAGCTGGCGTTCTACGGCCCGCCAGGGGAGGCGCTGCGTTACTTCGGGCAGACCGACATGGCGGAGGTGTTCCTGCTGCTGGAACGGGAGGCACAAACCGACTGGGCCCAGCGGTTCCGGAATTCGCCGCTTTATGCGCGCTACGTCGGGACCGGGCTGGCCCGCCCCGAGGCGCCATCGTCGCCGCCCGGCCTCGGGCCGCGGCAGCAGCCACCCCTGACCCAGTTCGGGGTGCTGTGCCACCGGTTGCTGGCGGTGATCGCCGCCGACCGGTTTTTCACGCTCTCCCTGGTGGTGCTTCCCCTGCTGCTGAGCCTGCTGGCGCACGCGGTGCCGGGCGGGGCCGACCCGACCGGCGGTATTCGTTCCCTGCTGCTTGTCCTGATCTTTGGCAGCGCGTTCATGGGGTCGGCGTCGTCAGTGCGGGAACTGGTCAAGGAACGCGCCATTTACCAGCGGGAGCGTGCCATTGGGCTGTCGCTGCGCGCCTACCTGGGCTCCAAGCTGGCTGTCCTCGGCGCCATCACCGCAGGCGAGGCGGTGGTGTTCACCGTGCTCGGCATGATCCAGCGGGCTGG
This sequence comes from Pseudonocardiaceae bacterium, assembly GCA_035712045.1. Taxonomy (GTDB): domain Bacteria; phylum Actinomycetota; class Actinomycetes; order Mycobacteriales; family Pseudonocardiaceae. The sequence goes on along the minus strand of DASTBN010000291.1, from coordinate 1,158 downwards.
CGTGGACAACGCCGTGCTGCTGGGCTCAGGCCGCGCCGAGATCGTCGTCGCGGGGGTGATGGTGGCGTTCACCTCGATGGTCGTCGGGCTGGTGATCTCGGCGCTGATCCGCAACGCCGACCGCGGCATGCCGCTGCTGGTGATCGTCGTGATGGTCCAGCTAATCCTGTCGGGTGCGCTGGTCTCGGTGTCGGACCGGCCTGGCCTTGAGCAGCTGTCCTGGCTGGTGCCCGCGCAATGGGCGTTCGCAATGGGTGCCTCGACGGCGGGCTTGCCCGGCAATGCCCTGTGGCGGCATGAGCCGGTGGTGTGGATCGCCAATGCCACTGTGCTCGCGGCACTGGCCCTCCTGCTAGTGATCGTCACTGGTCTGCTGCTGCGGCGGGTTGACCAGCAACGGGCGCGCGCCTGAGGAGCGTGCATCCTTACCCTGGGCGTGGTGGGCCCGCGGGAATCCGTGGGATGGGACGGAACGCGTCGGCCGGGCGGGAGTCGCCGTGGAAGTGGAGTTGTTCGGCCCTTACCGATTAGAGGAGCTGATCGGTAAGGGCGGGATGGGGGAGGTCTACCGGGCGTTCGACACCAAACGGAACCGGGCGGTGGCGCTCAAGCGGATGCCCGCCGCGATGGGCGCTGACCCGGAGTACGTGGCCCGGTTCCGCCGTGAGGCGGCCATCGCGGCCCGGCTGGGGAGCCCGCATATCGTGCCGATCCATGATTACGGGGAGATCGGTGGCCGGTTGTTCATCGACATGCGCCTGGTCAGCGGCACCGATCTGGCCAAGCTGCTCGCCTCTAGCGGCCCGCTGGATCCCGGGCGGGCGGTGGGGATCATCGAGCAGGTGGCCAGCGCGCTGGATGACGCGCATGCCGAGGGGCTGGCGCACCGGGATGTCAAGCCGTCGAATGTGCTGCTGACGGGTAATGACTTCGCCTATCTCGCCGATTTCGGGGTCGCCCGGGCGGTATCCGGTGGTACCGCGCTGACGGTCACCGGGGCCACTGTGGGGACCCTGGCCTACATGGCCCCGGAGCGTTTCCAGGATCAGCCGGGTGATCACCTCGCCGACGTTTACGCGCTGGGCTGCGTGTTGTATGAGGCGCTGACCGGGAGCCCGCCTTTTGGCGGGCAGGGCCTGGCGGCGCTGATGTATGCCC
>DASTBN010000290.1:0-10462 GCA_035712045.1 Pseudonocardiaceae bacterium | reverse complement strand
CGGCCTGCGTTGTGCACGCACACGAACAGGACCTCGGGGATGTCGCTCATGTCACTGGAGTCCTCGGCGGTGGTCCGGCAGCGGGGGTGACGGCGCCAGCGGCGGCGCTGGCGCTGGGATACAGCACGAGTACCAGTCCGGCGCCCAGCAGCGCCCCGGCCAGCTGGGAGAGGATGAAGCCCGGCGCGGATGCGGGGGCGATGCCCGCGAAGGAGTCACTGAACATCCGCCCGGCGGTGACGGCCGGGTTGGCGAAGGAAGTGGAAGAGGTGAACCAGTAAGCGGCGCCGATGTAGCCGGCCACGGTGGCCGCGGACAGCCCGGATCGGCCGCTGCGGGCCAGCGCGAAGATGACGGCGATCAGCCCGGCACTCGCGACAACCTCCCCTAGCCAGAGGCCATGGCTGGCCCGTGTGATCGTGGCGATCTGCAGTGGCGGGCGATCAAACATGGCATTCGCCAGCACGGCGCCGCCGATTCCGCCGATCAGCTGCGCCGCGAGGTAACCGGCGAGGTCCCGGCCCCGCAATCCAGTGCCGGCCCGGCGGCCCAGCGCCCAGTCGGCGGCGGAGACGATCGGGTTGAAGTGGGCGCCGGAGACTGGCCCGAACAGCACGATCAGCACGCCGAGCCCGAGGACGGTGGCGGTGGAGTTCTCCAGCAACTGCAGCCCGGTCTGATTCGGGGACAGCCGCTGCGCGGCGATGCCGGAGCCAATCACGACGGTGACCAGCGACCCGGTGCCGACCAGCTCGGCGACCAGCCGCCGGGCCGCACCAGGTCCCGGCCTCCGGTACCCGCGCCAGCTCACGCCATCACCGTCGCGGGCTGCTGCGCGTGCAGCAGCGCCGCCAGCGTGGTCAGCGGGCCAGGCAGCACGCGGTAGTAGATCCAGGTGCCGCGGCGCTCACCCTCGATCAGCCCCGCCTCGCGGAGCACCTTGAGGTGGTGGCTGATCGTGGGGCCAGTCACGGTGAACCCGGTCAGCTCACAGACGCACGCTTCGCCGTCCTCGTGGCTGGAGATCATGCTGAGCAGCCGCAACCGTATCGGGTCACCGAGCGCTTTGAACATCTGGGCTGGCCGCCGCACCTCATCGATCGACAGGGGCTCCCGGACAACCGGGGAGCAACACCCCAGCGGCAGGTCCGCTTGCTTCGACATCTTTCTATCTTGACAATCATCTAATCATCAGACAAGTTCGAAAGGTATCGAAGCGAGGAGGAGTCAGATGTCCCGGGTGCAGCTGGCCCTGCGGGTCGCCGATCTGGACGGCTCGGTCGAGTTCTACCGGAAGCTGTTCGCGGCCGAGCCGGCGAAGCGCCGACCCGGCTATGCCAACTTCGCGATCACCGAGCCGCCGCTCAAGCTCGTGCTCATCGAAGGCGAGCCAGGCCAGGCCCCAGTGATGGATCATCTGGGAGTCGAGGTCGAGTCGGGAGAGCAGGTCCGCTCAGCCACCGCACGCCTGACCGGCCACGGCCTGAAGACCGCCGTGGAGGACGCTACGACGTGCTGCCATGCCGTGCAGGACAAGGTGTGGGTGCGGGGACCGGGCGCTGAGCCGTGGGAGATCTACACCGTGCTCGCCGACGCGCCGGAGGCCACCCGTAGATCCCCCGGTTCAGGGCAGCGGTTCCACCAGGACGTTCGGATACGGCGACGCCAGGCGCCGCAGGTCGCCCTCATCCCCGGTGAGGATCAGCCCGCCACCCCGCTCCACCGCGACGGCGACGACATGCGCGTCAGCGAGATGTTCTGATCCGGCACCGGCACCCGCCAGCACTCCGCCTACCAGGCGAGCCAGCGCCCGGTCCGTGTCCCGGCTGCGCAGCCCCGTTTCCCGAGACAGGCACGAGTCGATGAGCTGGCTGTGCCGGAGACGACGATATAGTTCGGCCAGGATTACCGTAGGTACCACCACGTCCCGCCCGAGCCGGTCGGCGGCTCGCATCGCGGCCCGAACCTCACGTTCCCGTATCGAGGGGTGCCCCGCCAGCGATGAGAGCGCTTCGGCGCCGAGGACCACGGGTCCGCTCACGACAGCAACCGGATGTACTTCGAGACCAGCTGCTCATCGACCGGGCCCCGCTCGGCATCCATCGCGTCGAGGAACTCGCACAGCAGCCGACGGCGCCTGCGGCGCTCGATCTCGGCCCGCACCGCTTCGTTGATCTGCCCGGACAGAGCTTCCCCACCGCTTTCGAGCTCAGCGATGAGGTCCTCATCGAGCGATACCGATATCTTCCGCTTCGTTACGGTCACACCGAGAGCATACTGCAGTAGCACCCCGTCTCGGCCCTACCAGGATGCCCGGAAAGTACATGGCGCCCGCGATCGACCCATACGCCGAACCGCCCCCGAAGCCAGGCTCTCGCCGGGGCGCGGAAAAGCGCGGTCGTGCTCGCGGCCCGCCCCGTGGATCCCAGACTCCCTGGATCCAGTGGGCGTCATGGCCCGATACCGGGACAGGCTCGCGCCCGGCAGCTACCTGGCGATCGCGGCCTGGCTCTCCGACTGACCCGGGTTATTTCTCAGAGCTAGCCCGCCTCGCCTCGTCCCGGACGAGCCCCAGCACCACTATCAGCTCATCGACCTTGGCTGGTTCCATGATCGCCTCCCACGTGAATGGCGGCGTGATGGACATCCACACCTCTCCTCGATACCTGCGCACCACCACCGTCGCCCGCTCCGAGTGAGGGTTGACCGAGACTTTCCTGGGCAGGCCCGACCGTGGCGACATCGCCGGGGTGGAGACTTCGCGTTCGCCGCTCACCAGCCCTCACCCTCGATGACCACCACGGCCATCCCGTCGGCCCGCTTCCGCATCCGCTCCCCGGCGGCGATCAGGCGATGAGCGTAGTCGCGCTGTTCAGCGGCGCTGGCAGTGCCGTCGATCATGCGCATGGCCAGCGATGCCATCGCCCGATTGAGCCTCGCCAGCTCCGCCAGGAGTTCGCGGTCCTCCCGGATCACCAAGTCTCACCCCGTACGATCCGGTCCCCGGTCATTCGGCACCGTCCCTGTCCGTAGCCCAGGACCTACTTCGGCCGACCGATCCGTCACGCCAGCATGTCAAGTTCACCCGAGTACCTTGGTCATCTACCCTGGCATAAATACAAGTTTCTGGTTAAATCAACGTTAATCTAGAAACTCAGCCCTCACCCGGTGGATCAACGGCAGAGCCTCAGCACCACGCAGCGCCAGATCGGCCAGCCGCTCGTAGACAGCCCGGTACTGGGCCACCTCGGCCGGGTCGGTGATGTTAACCCACCCCGTGAGCATCTCTAGACCGACCAGATCGGGTTCACCGTCAGTCCGGTCAGCCAGGATCGTGAAGCCGTGGTCATGCCATACCGGGCCGGTCCGCTCGAACGGGAGCACACGCACGTCCAGATGCGGTTCGGCCGCCAGCGCCGCGAGGCGATCGAGCTGGGCGGCCATCACCTCCGGCGGCCCGACCCGCCAGCGCAGCCCCGCCTCGCCGATAACCCACCGCAGGGTCTTCGTCCGGCTGTAAAGGACGACCTGGCGCTGCATCCGCACCGCCACCGCCTCGGCGATATCGTCGTAGTCGGGATGATTACCGCTCACTAATTGGGTTGCGTAGTCAGCGGTCTGCATCAACCCCGGGATCAGGGCCGGAACGTACGCGATCACCGTTGTTGAGGCTGCCTCGGCGGCGAGAGCCTCACGCTGCCGTTTCGCCAGCCCGCTCGCGATTGCTTCCCTGCGGGTGACGACCTCTCCCGCGACAAGGTCCGCGAGGTCGGTAGCGATCTCACGATCCGCCTGGCTCGCACCCGTCTCCACGGTCCAGCGCTCGACCAACTCGATCGTCGCGACCGCCTCACCCAGTTCAACGCGTGACAGGTGCGACTGCGACACACCAAGCCGATGGGCAAGCGTCGGCCCGGACAAGCCAGCGGCCTTCCGCAGCCGACGCAGTACCACGCCCAGCCTGCGCTGTCGGGCTGTGTTCTTGCCGAACGCGAAGCTCAAGGCATGCTTGCTATGAACTCGCGGTACGGCACGGCCGCAGCGCGCACCTCCTCGGCCAACGCCACGCACTGGCGCACCACGTCGGGCTCCTCGGTGTAGTCATAGCCAGTCAGAATGTCCTCAGCGGTGTAGCGATACCACATGACAGAGGTGTCGTCAAAGACCACGAAGTCCTCCCGGACGTGGTCGTACTCCGGGCGCAGAGCTCGATCCAGGATATGGATCTCTTCGCCGGCAGCGCTGGTCCGTGGGTAGGCAACCTCGAACTCGTGCCGGGTGTACTCGGTGAATGACAGTTCCACAAACCGGACCCGGCCAATCCGCCGCCCAGATTCAGCGGCTAGGCGTATGGTCTCGACCGTGCTGGTCATTTGCGTGGTCATTGGCTCCGGCTCGCCGCGTCGCCACGCCGCCAGCCCCTCGTCCGCCCACGGAACCGCATACCGCTGCCGGGTCTCGAGCCGCAGCGCGCGGCGCTTGATTCCCTGGTACAAACCGATGACATCGATGGAACTCATGCCGACCCGAGATTGCCAATCGATTCGAGCAGTACCGCCTTGGATACCCGGCCGAGGATCTCTCCCTCTGGGACATAGTTGGGTCGTATCGCGTTGTGATCGTCAGCGGTGGCGGGCCGAAGCTGGATGAGGACATCATCACTGCCGTCGTCCCAGAGCCGGCCACAGCCTTGAAGACAATCAGAACTGGTATCAGGGTTGAGCAAGCACATGACGATCCCTTTCCAGCTGGGCGACATCTACCCAGGCAGTATCACTAAAACTCGGGTAGAGGTCAAGTATCCGGGCACTGTGAGACCAATGCCGAGAGATTCTGGTTACCACTCGGCCCGACCCACTCCGCCGAGCGCGGTAGCGGCTACTCGAAGGGGGACGGGTCGCCGGCGCCTCGGCGGATGATTTCGGGATCGGGTCCGCAGAAGTCGACGACGGTGGTGGGCTCGGTGCCGCAGTCGCCGGAGTCGAGGACCGCGTCCAGGGCGTGGTCGAGCCGTTCTTTGATCTCCCAGCCCTGGGTCAGCGGTGCTGGCTCGTGCGGAAGCAGCAGGGTGGAGGACAGCAGCGGCTCCGCGAGTTCGGCGAGCAACGCCTGGGCCACGGCGTGTTCGGGGATACGCACACCGACGGTCTTCTTCTTGGGGCGCAGCAGGCGGCGCGGCACTTCCTTCGTCGCGGGCAGGATGAACGTATAACTGCCCGGCGTCGATGTTTTGATCAGCCGGAAAACCTCGTTACTGAGGTAGACGAACCGGCCGAGCTGGGCGAAGTCCCGGCACATCAAGGTGAAATGGTGCTGGTCGTCGAGGTGACGGATCTCGCGGATCCGGTGCAGCCCCTCGGCGTTACCGAGCCGGCAGCCCAGAGCGAAGCAGGAGTCCGTGGGATAGGCGATGAGACCACCATCGCGAACGAGTTCGACCACCGCGGTGATCGAGCGCCGCTGCGGGTCGACCGGATGCACAGCGAAGTACCGCGCCATAGGGCGAGCTTAGAATGCGAGCCAGGAATCGAGAACCCGCTGGAAGCGCCAGGACATCAGGGGGAGCGCCGTCCCAACGGACAGCCAGCAGGGCATACCCACGGCACGAAACACGCACCAGATCGCCCAGGGCGTTCCGCCAGATGCCCACGTCGTCTCCGTCGACAACGACCCCGTTGTACTCGCGCACGGACGGGCGCTGCTCCACGAGGACGCCTGTCAGCCTGGCCGGGCGAAGTCCCGGGCGAAGTCGGCGAAGGTACGTGGCTCGTGGCCGGTGAGCGCCCGGAACACATCGGTGGTGGTCGCGACGGCGCCCCGGCGCAGCGCGCCCCAGAGCAGGACGATCTGGTCGGCCAGCCACTCCGGCAGGCCGTCCCCCACCATGGCCTCCCGGGCCACTGAGTCCGAGATGCCGACGTAGTTCACCGACCGGCCGGTCACGGCCGACAGCTCCCGGGCGACGTCGTGGTAGGTCAGCGCCTCCGGCCCGGTGAGTGAGTAGGTCCGCCCCTCGTGGCCGTCCCCGGTGAGCACCACCGCGGCGACGGTGGCGACATCCCTCGGGTCGATCATCGCCAGCTTCGCCTCACCCGCCGGCGCGAACACCGCGCCCGCCTGGCCGGTCCACGCGAGGGAGACCAGCGGGTTTGACATGAAGAAGCTGGGACGCAGCACCACTGAGGGGCGCCCGCAGGCCCGCAGGTGCTCCTCAATGCGGGCGTGCGCGTCAGCGAAGCGCAGCGGTGAGCCGATCTCCGCGATGATCGCCCCGATCTTCACGATGAGCTGAACCCCCGCCCGCGCGGCAGCGGCGATCACCGTTGTCTCGTGCTCGACCTGCCTGGGGTGGTTGGGGCTGCACACGAACACGCGCTCGATGCCACGCAGGGCGGCCTGGACCGAGACCGGGTCAGCGAAATCACCCCTGACGATCTCGACCGCATCACCCAGCGCGCAAGCGGCTCGCCGCAGGTCCCTGGTCAGCACCCGGACCGCCACGCCCCGCTCCCCTAGTTCCCGCACCACGTTCACGCCGACCGTGCCGGTCGCACCGGTCACCAGGATCCGGTTCATCTCTGGCCTCCAGAGGGCTTGATGTTCGCGTTGCGCCGGAAGACGTTGGCCGGGTCGTACTGGTCCTTCAGCGCGGTGAGCCGCTTGAGCCGTGAGCCGTAGGACCAGGCGACCCCAGCCGCGTCCTCGTCGGAGATGAAGTTGGCGTAAACACCGGTGCTGTGCGGCCGCATGGCCGCCCAGAACTCCCGTACCCAGGCGACGTGCCGCTCGCCGTCGGGGTCCGATGGTGACCACGCTGACACGGCGTTGATCTCGAACCCGGGATCGCGCCGGCCCACGGCCGTCGCCTCGGGATCGACCCGGGTCACGGCCCCGCCCATCACGAAACAGCCGATGTAGGACATCGGTGACGTGATGGACTCGGTGTGGCCGAGCAGCACGTCGACGACGTCGTCGGTGAGTACCGGGATCCGCTGCGAGCGCCAGTAGTAGTGCCTGCCATGCGGATTACCGGCGTCGGCCTGGGACTGGACGAACAGGTACGGCACCGGCCGCACGAGATCGGCGATGGGGCACCCGATCGCCCGCAGCGGTGCGAGCACCCGCTGGCCCTCGGCGTGCTGGCCGTACCACACGATCTCCAGCCCAAGGACGGGCTTGCCATACTGTTCGGCTGGGACGAAGGGCAGCGGTGGGGCGAGGCCTAGCCGCATGATGACGTTGAGCTCGTCCGGCGCGGCGGCGACGAAGCCGGCCACGGCCCGCAGCACGGCGGGGGCGTCGGCGAGCGGCCAGAGGATCCGCCCGCCGAGCACCAGCGGCCCGACTTGGTGCAGCCGGTAACTCAAGGCCGTCGCGATCCCGAAGTTACCGCCACCCCCGCGCAGGCCCCAGAACAGCTCCGGCTCGGTGTCGGTGTCCACCCGCAGCCGCCGCGCGTCGGCGGTGACCAGCTCGACGGCCTGGAGGTTGTCGACGGTCAGGCCGAACCGGCGCATGAGGTGGCCCAGGCCGCCACCGAGAGTGAGACCGCCGATGCCCGTGTGGCTGACGATGCCCCCGACCGTGGCGAGCCCGAAGTGCTGGGTCTCCCGGTCCAGGTCAGACCAGAGGGCGCCGCCCGCGCCGGTGGCTATCCGGGCCACGGGATCGACGCGGACACCGTTCATCAGCGACAAATCGATCACCAGCCCGTCGTCGCAGACCGCGTGACCAGCCACGGCGTGACCACCGCCCTTGACCGATACCAGCAGGTCCCGCTCGCGGGCGAACCGGACGGCGGTGATGACGTCATCGGCTCCGGCGCAGCGGGCGATCAACGCGGGGTGCCGGTCGATCGCGCCGTTCCAGATCCGGCGGGCCTCGTCGTAGCCCTGCTCGCCGGGCCGCAGCAACGCGCCCCGGAACTCGGTGCGCAGCTTCTCGATCACAGGAACCTCCTGATGGGAACCGGTTTCCGCGGAGCAGGATGCCGGCCGGAGCGTTCCCTGGCCGTTCCTCAGCCGCGGGATCCGGGGAACGCCGCGTGCGCCCGGCGGGCCTGCGGCGCCCAGACGCACGCGGCCCCGCCCTGCTCCAGCAGCGCCCCGGCGGCGGCGATCACCGCGGTGGCATCGCCAGCGGCCTGGCATGCCGCGAGCAGGATCCGGCCCAGCGACGCGGCCAGCCCCGGGGCCCTCTCCTGAGCGCCGATCCGCTGGATCGCGGCCCGGATGGCCGCGATGCCCTCCCCCGCCGCGCCGTCGAGCACGGCGACAGACCCGAGGAGCGCGTCGGTGGCGAGCCGCACCGGGGGTGCCTCGGGCTCGGCCGCGGCCAGCGCCTCGGTGTACCGGCGGAGCTCGGCGTCGTCGTCCATGTCCAGTGCCAGCAGGGCGGCGAACACCATGGCGGCAGCCCTGCTGTAGGGGTGGGCGATCTCTTCGGCCCAGGCGAGCCCTGCGGAGCGCGCCGCGCGGGCGTCGTCGGGCAGGCCAAGGAACCACAGGGTGTTGCCCAGCCGGCTCAGGCACACCACCTTCGGGTCCTGCCCATAGCGGATCAGGTGGGTCCGGCGATCGGCAGGGCGGTAGCGGGTGACGGCGAGCTCGAAGTGATGGCGCGCGGTGGCGAACTCGGCCTGCCAGAACGCCGCGATGCCCAGGACATAGGCGGCTTCGACGGCGAGCACGTCGTCGCGCTCGCCCGCGGCCCGCAGCCGCTGCCCGTAGCGGGTGGCTGAGGTGAAGTCGGAGCCGCTCAGGGCGCTCAGCGCCAGCGAGCGCAGCAGCGAAGGTGCCTCATCGACTCCGAGCGCCTCGGTGAGTTCGCGGGCCCGCCGCTGGGTCGCGGACACCCCGGGCGAGGCGTAACCCTCCACCGAGGCCAGCGGCGCCAGCCGCGCTGTCCGCATCTCCAGCTCCAGGGCGTCCCGCCGCGGTGACTCGGGCAGGGACCCGAGTAATCCCAGCGCCTGGTCCAGCAGGGCGATAGCCTGGGTGTTCGCGTGCAGCAGGGCGGCGGCGTTCGCGGCGCTGCGATACCACGTCGCGGCCCGTTCCGCCGCGCCCGCCCGCTGGTAATGCGCGGCGATCTGGACGCTGCGCGGTGCGGCCGCCGCCGTCACCGGAATGGGAGAGGTCCGTTCCAGCGCGGTCGCGATCCGCAAGTGCAGCTGGCGACGCCGGGCGGGGCTGACGCTTCGGGCGGCGACCTCACGGATCTTGTCGTGGCTGAAGTCGTAGGTTCCCCCGCCACTGGCCGCACCCTTCTCCCGGACGATCCGGCGGCGCCACAGCTCATCGAGGCTGGGCACGAGGGTGTCCTCGTCCATACCAGCGGCCATGGCCAGCACCTCAGCGCTGAACTCCCGCCCGATGAGGGCCGCCACCCCGACCAGATCCCGGGGCCGACGCTCCGAGCTGGGCCAGCCGCGCCTCGATCACCACCCGCACCCGGGGGCTGAGCAGGCGCCCGGCGCTCCAACCGGCCCGCAGTGCCTCGACGACGAACAGCGGATTGCCCTCAGTGTCGGCGAAGAGTTCTCGCGCGTCAGACTCGGCGAGCGGAGCGCCGGTGAGCCGCTCGGCCAGCTCAGCGGTCTCAACCCGGTCCAGCCGGGTCAACTCGATCTCACCGAATCGTTCCTGGGCATCCAGGCCGGTGAACAGTTCACACACCGGGTGATCGCCGTCGATCTCCTCCCGCCGTGCTGTCGCCATGATGACCACCCGCGTGTGCGGTGCCACCCGGAGCAGGTAATGCAGCAGCTGGCAGGTTTCCCGGTCACCGTGCTGGAGGTCGTCGAGAACGAGCAGCGTCGGCCCAGCGGCGGGCAGCAGCGCCGCCGAGACGGCGTCGAAGAGCCGGTGGCGCTGCTCGCTTTCCGGCAGCGGCGCGGGAGGTTCCAGCTCAGGCATCTCCACGAGCAGTTCGGGGAGCAGCCGGGCGATCTCGGCGAGCCGGGGGCCGCCCAGCCGGCGATCGTCCAGCCGGGACAGCCGCGACCGCAGCGGCTCGCACCGCAACCAGCTCACCACCGGGCTATAAGGGAGCGGGCCCTCCGCCGGGTAGCACCGGGCGTGCGCCGTCACCGCACCCCGCCGGGCGCACCAGGCGCGGAAGTCCTCGGCGAGCCGGGTCTTGCCCACTCCCGGCTCGCCGCTCACCAGCACAAACCGCGCCTGACCCGCGTCGGTGGCGCGCCAGGCCGCCGCCAGCCGCGCCCACTGCGGCGCCCGCCCGACCAGCGGGGGATCCACCCGCCCCCCACCGGGCCCGATCGGCCCCGCAGGCTCCCGGGGCAGCAGCCCCTGGTACACCGCTCGGGTGGCCGCGCTGGGCGCCACACCCAGCTCGCGGTCAAGGGTGGCAGCGCAGACGTGGTAAACCCCCACGGCCCGCGCCCGCTCGCCTCGCGCCGCGTGCAGCCGCATCAGCCGCTGGTAGGCCTGCTCCCGCAGTG
>DASTBN010000289.1:0-2926 GCA_035712045.1 Pseudonocardiaceae bacterium | reverse complement strand
TGGCGCACCGGTGTCGAACTGGTGCAGCGCCTGGCAGGTCTTGATCCAGGCCAGCTGGAGCACGCTCTCACTGAGTTCGGCATCACGCACCGCCGCGGAGAGGTGGATGCCCGCTTCCCGTCCGTCGCCTTCGGCGGTGGCCAGTAGCGCGAACACCTGATGGGCGAGCGAGGACGCGAGCGGATCACCGCACCGCTGGGCTGCGGCGTGGGTCTCCAGCGCGGCCTTGCCCAGGCCTCCCAGATCACCGGAGAACCAGTGAGCGCTGGCGGCCAATGCCAGCACGCGGGTCTCATCAAGGGTGTCCTGGTTCTCCAGCCGTGTCCGCCGGATCACCGCGTCGAGCTCGGCGAGCTCGCCCCGGGCGAAGGCGATCCCGCCGAGCCGCCATGCCAGCGCGGGCGCCACGTCGGCCCGGTCGTGGCCGGCGTGCTGGAAATGTGCCAGCGCGGGGGCCCACTGACCCCGGAGCTGATGCGCCAGGCCGAGTATGTGATGAATCCGAGGGTCGCCGAGGTACTCAGCGGGCAGGTGGGCGGCGGCCAGCACGGCGTCGAGCTGACCGCGTTCCACCATCGCCTCACCGTGATCGATCAGCAGCTTCGTGCACGCCGCGTGATCACCCGCGGCCAGCAGGTGCCGCAGGGCATCGGCGCTGGCTCCCCGCGTGAGGCAGTCCTCTGCCGCGCGCAGGCGCACCAGGGTCCGCTCGTGGGCGTCGGGTCGTGCCGTGTGCTCGAAATAATCCCGCAGCACTGGCACCAGCGACCACGTGCCAGCTGATCTTCCGCGCCGCACGAGGCCCTGACGGGCCAGCTCGACGAGTCCTGCCCCCGGCGTGGCTGTGCCGCTCATCCCGCCCGTGAGCTCCGTCATGGAGCTGGCCTCGCCGAGGAACGCCAACCGGCGCAGCAGCGCCCGGGTCTCCTCGGGCGCGGGGCCGATCACCTCCTCGGCCAGGTAATCATGGAACCGCTCGCCCGGCTGAGCCAGCCGCTCCGCCACCGCCAGGCGCTGATCCGCGCTGACACCGCGCAGCATCTCAATGGCGCTGTGCACCGCGGCGGGCCAGCCACCGGTGTGCTCCCACACCCGCCGGGCCAGGCCCGGTGGCTCCGGTCCCACGGTTTTCCGCAGCAGGGAGTCGATGTCGATGACGTTGAAGGCGAGATCGTGGGCGTAGAGCTCCGACACCACGCCATGACCCCGCAGCCGCTGCAGGGAGAACGGCAGCTCACACCGGGAGATCAGCACTAGCCGCAGCCGGTCAGGCGCGTGCTGGCACAGCCTCTCGACGGCCCGGGCGGCGCCGCTGCCAGGACGCAGTTCGTGCAGGTCATCGAGAACCAGCACGAAGTCCCCGGGCAGGAGCTCCCGCATCCACCCGCACATCGCGGTCACGTCCCCGGCCGGCGCTGGCTGTGGCACGTGGGCCCGCATCACCTCAGCCAGGCGGCCAAGGACGTGCTCGGCGGTGTCGTCCTGCGCACCGAATCCCAGCCAGCCGGTGCGGCGGCCCTGCGACCAACTGGCGACCGCCGTGGTCTTGCCCCAGCCAGCCGCCCCGATCACCGCGCAGATCCGGCCGCCTGCGGCACGGCTGAGCAACTCGTCGATCGGGGGGTGCTCCAGATACTCGGCTCGCCCGCGCCCGCTTCCGGCCTGCGCCGGTATCGCGACTAGCTCATCGGCCTGTCTCGGCGGCGGGATGAAGGCGGTCACCACGCCTGTAGAACCTACCCCGATCATCAACATCTTCCTATGGATCAAAGAACCCCATGCTCGGATAGCGGGATCGTCATCGGGCGTTGCTGGGCGCCGACCGCCAGGAGTCCGCTCGAAAGTGAAGCCCTGGAGTTTCGGGGTGTCCAGCAACCGCATCGCGGCCCGCGGGCCCTGGGCTATCGACGGTCATCGGGCGCCACGCTCCGCCCGACTCCAAGCGTGGGCCTCCGGAGATGTCCTGATCATCTGCACCCCGCCTGCTGGTGCCCGCCCCTTCTGGCGGCGCCTTAGCCCGGCGTCTGGCGGCCGATGGAACGCGGGCCGCAGCGACCCATCAAACGGGTCAAGTTCAATGACAGAGCGGTTCAGGGCCGCTAACGTCACACCGAACTCGCCTTCATCACGCAGCCCAAGACCTGGACCAGGACCGAATCATGCTCGGCCACAGCGGATCGCAATCCCTCCCGGTACTTACAGTAGCTACCCAGCCCCGACATCATCAGCGGTCTGTCTGAGCTCGCGGCATCGGAGGCCTGCCGGGCTGGGGGCTCATTGGGATTCTTTACAACTCGGCGGCGAGCTGCAGCTCAGGGCGCGATGATCGGCGTTCGATCAGCCCGGCTAGGTCGGCGAGGATTGGGTGGCGGGTGATGTCTTTGAGGGATACCGCGCGGTCGAGGGTGATCGCTAGTTTGACGGCGGAGAGTGAGGTGCCGCCCCGGTCGAAGAAGTGGTCCTGTCGGCCGATCTGGTCTTTCGCAATGCCCAGGACGGTTGCCCAGGCGGCGGCGAGCCGCCGCTGGGTGGGCGTGCTGGGCGGGAGGGGGCCTTCCTCGTCGGTGACGGTGAGTTGTGCGGCGAGTGCGGTGAGAGCTTTCCTGTCGATCTTGCTGTTGGCGGTCAGCGGCAGGCTCTCCCGCCAGTGGAAGGCGGAGGGAACCATGTATTCGGGCAGTGACCCAGCCAGCCGATCCCGCAGGACGGTGAGCGGCAGTGGCTGCGGGCTGGTGTAGAAGGCGACCAGCTGTTTGTTTCCCCCGGCCCGCTCGGCGACGACTACGGCGCTGTCGCGGACGCCGGGCACGCGCAGCAGGGTGTTCTCGATCTCGCCGATCTCGATCCGGAAGCCGCGGATCTTGACCTGGTGATCCCGGCGGCCGAGGAACTCCAGCTTGCCATCGGGACGCCAGCGGCCGTAGTC
>DASTBN010000288.1:0-5020 GCA_035712045.1 Pseudonocardiaceae bacterium | reverse complement strand
CGCTCCACCTCAGCCGCCGAAAAACTCGCCAGCCCGGTATGCGTCACCACCACACCCTTCGGCCACCCCGTCGACCCCGACGTATAAATCACATACGCCGGATGAGAAAACGACAGCGGCACCACCCGATCCACGTCGGTCAGATCGCTCTCGCCCATCCCGGCCACCTCGGCGGCGGTCGCGGGGTCGTCCAGGATCAGGATCTCGCCCATCCCGGCGACGCACGCCGCCACATCAGCGCGGGTCAGCACCACCGCCGGGGTGGCGTCGGCCACCATGAAGGCGATCCGCTCGGCCGGATACGCCGGGTCCAGCGGCACGAACGCGGCACCCGCCTTGGCGACCGCCAGCTGGGCCACCACGATGTCGACCGACCGGGGCAGCGCCAGCCCGACCACCTTCTCCGGGCCCACGCCCCGGGTGAGCAGCAGCCGGGCCAGCTGATTCGCCCGTCCGTTGAGCTCCGCGAAGCTGACGGCGCCAGCCTCGGAGATCACCGCAGGTGCTGCCGGGCTGCGCTGAACCTGATCCTGGAACAGGCCCGCGAGTGTGGCGGAGGGGACGTCCCGGGCGGTGTCGTTCCATTCCCGCAGAATCTGGTCGCGCTCACGCGCGGTGAGCAGCGGCAGATCCCGCAGCGGCCGGGCCGGATCCGCCGCGATCCCGTCCAGGAGCACCAGCAGGTGCCCGGCGAGGCGCTCGATCGTGGCCGCGTCGAACAGGTCGGTGTTGTATGTCAGCGCGGCGTGCAGGCCGCCCCCGGACTCCTGGAACTCCACGGTGATGTCGAAACTCGCGTTCACCACCGGCAGCTCGAGGGCCTCGACGGCCAGGCCCGGCATGGCGCCGCCGACGGGGACCTGGTTCGGGGCGTTCTGCAGCACGACCATGACCTGGAACAGCGGGGTACGGCTGGTGTCCCGGGCTGGCGCCAGCTCGTCCACCACCCGCTCGAACGGCACGTGCTGATGGTCAAAGGCGTCCAGCACGGTCGCTTTGACAGTGTCCAGGAAGTGGGTGACGGTGCTGGCGGGCTCCACCCGGGAGCGCAGCACCAGGGTGTGCACGAAGAACCCGATCAGCCGCTCCAGCCCGGCCTGCTCACGGCCGGACACCACGGTGCCGACGGCGATGTCGTCCTGGCCTGACCAGCGGCTGAAGAGCAGCTGGCAGGCGGCGATGAGGGTCATGAACAGCGTGGCATCCCGCCGCCGGCCCAGATCTTTGAGCCCCGAGGTTACCTCGGCGGGTACCCGGAATTCGTGTTTCGCACCCGCGGTCGTGTGCATCGCCGGCCGGGGCCGGTCCGTTG
Source organism: Pseudonocardiaceae bacterium (assembly GCA_035712045.1). Classification (GTDB taxonomy): domain Bacteria; phylum Actinomycetota; class Actinomycetes; order Mycobacteriales; family Pseudonocardiaceae. The sequence continues at coordinate 3,708 of DASTBN010000288.1, read as the reverse complement.
GCAGCTCCAGCGGCGGTACCCCCGCGAGCTGGGCCCGCCAGTAGGCCAGCCCGTCCTCCAGGACGGGCCCGGTGAGGACCTCCCGTTGCCAGGCGGCGAAATCGGCGTACTGCAGGGGCAACGGCGCCAGATCTGCCTCGTGGCCGCCTGCGGCCGCCCGGTACAGCACACTCAGTTCGTCGATGAGCACACCCATCGACCAGCCGTCGGTGATGATGTGGTGGGCAACCAGGATCAGTCCGTGGTCACGAGGATCCAGCCGTACCAGGCGCACCCGCAGCAACGGTCCCCGGGCCAGGTCGAAGGGCCGGTTACCGTCGTCCTCCAGGACCCGCGCCAGCTCGGTCTCGCGTTCGGCGGGGGCCAGGCCGGAGATGTCCAGCGCGGGGAGCTCAACCTCCCGTGGTGGGTGCACGACCTGCGTTCCCCGCCCATCGCGCTGCTCGAACGTGGTCCGCAGCGATTCGTGGCGGGCCACCAGGGCGGTGAACGCGGCGCTGAGCGCGTCGTGATCGAGCACTCCGCGCAGCCGCAGGCCGAGCCGGGTGGCGTACTCGGTGTCTTCCGGGGCGAACTCGTGCAGGAACCACAGCCGTTGCTGCGCGAATGACTGCTGGGCGGCGAACGGCCGCTGGCTGTCCCGGAGGATCACCGGGATGACCGGAGCCCCGCCGGGGTGAGCGGTGCTCACGTCAGCGGAGATCGCGGTGGCCAGCGCGGCGATAGTGGGGTGGGTGAACAGTGCCCGGGGGGATAGATCGACCGCGAACGCGGCCCGGATCCGGGACGTGAGCTGGATGCTGAGGATGGAGTCGCCGCCGAGCTCGAAGAAGTTGTCCCCGGCCCCGACGCGTCCGGCTCCGAGTACCTCGGCCCAGATGCCGGCGAGGACCTCCTCGACGCCGGTGCGGGGCGCCAGGTAGCCGGTGGCCAGGCCGACGGTGCCCTCCGGGCTCGGGAGCGCGCGGCGGTCCAGTTTGCCGTTGGCGCTCAGGGGTAGCTCATCCAGCTGGATGAACAGTGCGGGCACCATGTACTCGGGCAGTACCGCCGCGGTGTGGGCCCTGATTTCAGTGATGTCCAGCGGGGCGCTGGCCACGAGGTAGGCCACCAGCCGCGTGCCGGTTCCCGGGGTGTTGTGGGCGATGGCCGCGGCCTGGGTGATCCCGGGGTGGCGCCGGAGCACAGTTTCGATCTCGCCGGGTTCGATCCGGAACCCGCGGATCTTGACCTGGTCGTCGGCGCGGCCGAGGAATTCGATCTGCCCCGATGCGCTCCAGCGCACCCGGTCCCCGGTCCGGTACATCCGGGTGCCGGATGGCCCGAAGGGATTGGCGATGAACCGGCTCGCGGTCAGCCCAGGACGGTGCTGGTAACCCCGGGCCAGCCCGGCGCCGGCGATGTACAGCTCACCGGGGACGCCGACCGGGACTGGCCGCAGCGCGGCGTCGAGCACGTAGGCGCGGGTGTTGGGGATCGGCGCGCCGATCGGCGGGGCGCCACCGGGGGCCAGCGGCTGGCTCCAGGTGGCTACCACGGTGGCTTCGGTGGGCCCGTACGCATTGATCATCCGGCGGCTGGGGGCCCACCGGGCGACCAGATCGGCGGGGCAGGCGTCTCCGCCCACGATCAGGGTCCGGAAGTCCGGCAGCTCCGCCGCGACCCGCGCGGGCACGGTGGCCAGCGCGACGGGCGGGATCAGGGCATGGCTGACCCGCTGCTGGGCGAGCACCTCGGCGAGCCGCTCGCCCAGCAGCGGGCCCGGGGGCGGGATCACCAGGGCGGCCCCGGCTGGCAGGGACATGCACAGTTCCAGCACGGAGGCGTCGAAGCTGGGTGAGGAAAATTGCAGCACCCGGTCCCCGGGGCGGACCTGGAAGTGCTCGGCTTCGGCGGCGGCGAAGCTGGCCAACCCGGCGTGGGTGACCACGACTCCCTTGGGCCGCCCGGTGGAACCGGAGGTGTAGATGACATACGCCGGGTGTCGCGGCAGCCCGGCGCCGGTCGGCGCCGTCTCGGGCCGCGCGGCGATGACGGCGGCGGTGGCGGGGTCGTCGAGCACGAGCACGGGAGCGTCTGCGGCCCCCAGCCGGTCGGCTGTCCCGGTCACGGTGAGAACCAGGACCGGGCGGGTATCGTTGATCATGAAGGTGATCCGCTCACCCGGATAGTCCGGGTCGATCGGCAGGAACGCCGCGCCGGCCTTGGCCACCGCGAGCACCGCCACCACCATGCCCCCCGAGCGGGGCAGCGCCAACGCAACGACCCGTTCCGGGCCCGCGCCGCAGGCGATCAGTGACCATGCCAGCCGGTTCGCCTGGGCGTCCAGTTCCGCGAAACTGAGGACCTCGCCCTCGGCGATCACCGCGGGCGCCCCGGGGGTGCGGGCGACCGCTGAGGCCACGAGTTCCGCCAGTGTGGCGGCCGGTGTATCCCGGTGGGTGCGGTTCCAGCCCACCAGCAGCTGATCACGCTCGGCGGGGCTCAGCAGCGGCAACTCCACCACACGCTGATCTTCCTCACGCAGCATCCCGCCGAGCAGCACCCGCAGGTGTGCCGCCATCCGCTCGACGGTGCCCGCGTCGAACAGGTTGGGGTCGTAGGCGAGCTGCAGCCCGAGCCGATCACCCAGGTAGGCGCGCAGGCACAGCGGGAAGTTCGTGGTCTCCCGGGTCCGCACCTCACGGACGTGCACACCCGCGCCGGCGACCGGGCCGGACTCGAAGGGATAGTTCTCGAACACCACCAAGCTGTCGAACAGGCTCATCCCAGCGGGCAGCTCACTAGCCGCCTGCACCTGCGCCAGCGACACGAACTCGAATCGCCGCCCCTCCGCCTGCTCTCCCTGCAGCCCCCGCAACCACTCCACCATCCCCGCCGCACCCCGATATGTCCCCATATCGGGGTGAGTGGGGACGTGGATCCGGGTGGGGATGGTGTTGATGAACATGCCGATCATCGATTCGACGCCGGGGAGCTCGGCGGGGCGGCCGGAGACAGTGGCACCGAAGACGACGTCGGGCTCGCCGGTGTAACGGGAGAGCAGCAGCGCCCACGCGGCTTGCACGATCGTGTTCATCGTCAGGCCGTGGCGTTTCGCGGCCTGGTGCAGCCGGGCCGAGTCGGCGGCGCTGAGTTCCGAGGTGATCGATTCGGTGGATTCGCAGCGGTGCGCCTGGAGGGGTGGGCGGTCATACGGGAGCGGGGTGGGGGTGCCGAACCCGGACAGCAGCGACCGCCAGTGCGCTTCGGCCTGCTGGGTGTCCTGCTCGGCCAGCCAGCGCAGGTAATCGTGGAACGGGCGCCGGGTACTCAGCACGGGCGGGCGGTTCTGGGTGATCGCCGCGTACTGCTCGCAGACCTCGGCGAACACCGCGGCCATGCTCCAGCCGTCCAGGACCACGTGGTGCGCGGTCCAGATCAGCAGGATCTCCTCGCCGGGCAGCTGGGCGAGGGCGATCCTCAGCAGCGGCGGTGCGCTCAGCGCCACGGTGGCGGCGCGGTCCCCGGACGCGAGGCGGGCCAGTTCCCGCTCGCGCTGCTCCAGCGGTAGCGCGCGCCAGTCGTGATAGGTGACGGGGAGAGTGACGTCGCGGTGTACCGCCTGCACCGGCTGGTCGACGCCGTCCCAGATCACCGCGGTGCGCAGTAGCGGGGTGCGGTCCAGGACCCGTTGCCAGGCCTGCCCCAGCGCGTGGATGTCCCCGA
>DASTBN010000287.1:0-3509 GCA_035712045.1 Pseudonocardiaceae bacterium | reverse complement strand
GGACCGCGGTCATGACGTCGCCGTGCTGGACAACTTCGCCCGGCGCGCCTACGACGACGAACTGGGCACGGCCAGCCTGGTGCCCATCGAGCCGCTGCGCACCCGGGTGCGGGCCTGGCAGGAGGTCTCCGGCAAGCAGCTGGAGCTTTTCGTCGGCGACCTGTGCGACGCGGAGTTCCTTCTCGGCGCGGTGCGCCAGTTCCGGCCTGAGGCGATCGTGCATTACGCCGAGCAGCGCTCCGCCCCGTACTCGATGATCGACCGCAAGCACGCGGTATACACCCAGCAGAACAATGTCATCGGCACGCTGAACGTGATGTTCGCGATCGCCGAGGTGGACCGCGAGATCCACCTGGTGAAGCTCGGCACGATGGGGGAGTACGGCACCCCGAACATCGACATCGAGGAGGGCTGGCTCACTGTCGAGCACAACGGCCGCAGTGACCGGATGCTCTACCCCAAGAAGCCCGGCTCCTTCTACCACCTCACCAAAGTGCACGACTCCCACAACATCGAGTTCGGCTGCCGCACCTGGGGCCTGCGAGCCACCGACCTGAACCAGGGCGTCGTCTACGGCCAGCAGACCGACCAGACCGCCCGTGACCCCCGGCTGGTCACCCGCTTCGACTACGACGCGGTCTTCGGCACCGTGCTCAACCGGTTCGTCATCCAGGCGGTACTCGGCCACCCGCTGACCGTTTACGGCGCGGGCGGGCAGACCCGGGGCATCATCGACATCCGGGACACCATCGAATGCATCCGCCTGGCCTGCGAGAACCCGGCTGACCCTGGCGAGTTCCGGGTGTTCAACCAGATCACCGAGACGATGTCGGTCACCGACATCGCCAAGACCGTCGCCGCCACTTTCCCCGGAAACGTGCGGGTGGAGTATCTGGACAACCCCCGGGTCGAGCTCGACGAGCACTACTACAACGTGATCCACACCGGCCTGGTCGACCTCGGCCTGCAGCCACACCTGCTCTCCGGCACCCTGATCGAGTCCCTTTTCGCGATCGCCGCCCGCCACGCATCCCGGGCCGATCTCTCCCTCATCCCCCCCACCATCAACTGGCGTACTCCCACCAACTAGCGCCACCCCCGATATGCCCCCATATCGGGGGTGGCGGGCGCTTTAGGAGAGAAGCTGGTGGTAGAGGTGCAGGGTGCGGTCGGCGACGGCGGACCAGGAGAACTCGGTGATGGCGCGTTTGCGGCCGGCCTGGCCCATGGCGGTGGCGCGGTCGGGGTCGGCGAGAAGTTCGTTGACGCGTTCGGCCAGCATCCGCTGGAATTCCTCGGGGTCATGCTCGTCATAGGGCACCAGCAGGCCGGTGACGTTGTCGTCGACGACTTCGGGGATCCCGCCGACGGCGGAGGCGACGACCGCCGTGCCGCAGGCCATCGCCTCGAGATTGACGATTCCCAATGGTTCGTACACCGACGGGCAGACGAAAACCGCGGCGGCCGAGAGCACCTGGCGGATGTCCTCGATGGGCAGCATGTCCGGCACCCAGATCACCCTGGGCCGGGCCGCGGCGAGTGCCGTCACCGCCGCGCGGGTCTCGGCTTCGATCTCCGAGGTGTCCGGTGCGCCAGCGCACAGCAGCAACTGGGCGCCGTGGTCGATGTGCCGGGCCGCCGCCAGCAGGTGGCCGACGCCCTTCTGCCGGGTGATCCGCCCCACGAACGCGACGATTGGCCGCGCGGGGTCAGCACCGAAGCGGCGGAGGGCATCGGTTTCCCTGACCGGGCGAAAGGTGTCGGCGTCGATGCCGTTACGCACCACATGCACCCGCTCCGGGTGCACGGCCGGGTAGCAGTCCAGGACATCGGCGCGCATCCCGTCGCTGACCGCGATGATCGCGTCGGCGTGCTCGTAGGCGGTGCGTTCCACCCAGGAAGACACCCGGTATCCGCCGCCAAGCTGCTCGGCCTTCCACGGCCTGCGGGGCTCCAGCGAATGCGCGGTGATCACATGCGGCAGGCCGTGCAGGGTGCGGGCCAGATGACCGCCCATGTTGGCGTACCAGGTGTGTGAGTGCACCAGATCCGCACCCGCCACCGCGTCGGCCATCGCCAGGTTCACCGACAGGGTCTGCAGGGCCTGATTGGCCGCGATGAGTCCGGGAGCGACGGGATGATGGTGCGCCCCCGGGCGCGCAGCGCCGAAGCAATGCACCTCGACCGCACACCGCGTGCGCAGCTCGGGCACCAGGTGGCCGACATGGACACCGGCACCGCCGTATACCTCGGGTGGGTACTCCCGGGTCAGGACTGCGATACGCACACCGAGTCACGCTAGCGCTTCCGGTTGCCTACGGTCACTCGCAGTGCCCTCACCTGGACTAATGGGTGAACATCCGATGATCGGGAGCGGAGCTCAGATGGCTCTGCGGTGCCAGCGGCGCTATGGTGACGAATCGTGAAGGGACAGCCGCACGTGCTGGGTATCGTTCTCGCGGGCGGTGAGGGAAAGCGGTTGTGGCCACTCACCGCGGACCGAGCCAAGCCCGCCGTGCCGTTCGGTGGCAGCTACCGGTTGGTCGACTTCGTGCTCTCCAATCTGGTCAACGCGGGCTACATCCGGATCTGTGTACTCACTCAGTACAAGTCCCACTCGCTGGACCGGCACATCACCACGACGTGGCGGCTGTCGTCCATGCTCGGGCAGTACATCACCCCGGTTCCCGCGCAGCAGCGCCTTGGCCCCCGGTGGTACACCGGCAGCGCGGACGCGATCTTCCAGTCACTGAACCTGGTGTACGACGAGGCGCCGGAGTACATCGTCGTCTTCGGTGCCGACCACGTGTACCGGATGGACCCCTCGCAGATGGTCGAGCAGCACATCGCCACCGGCGCGGGGGTGACCGTCGCCGGGATCCGGGTGCCGCGCGAGCAGGCCAGCTCCTTCGGCTGCATCGGCGCGGACAGCTCCGGGCGGATCACCGAGTTCCTGGAGAAGCCGTCGACCCCGCCCGGCACCCCGGATGACCCCGACGTGGCGTTCGCGTCGATGGGCAACTACGTCTTCACCACCAGCTTGCTGGTCTCCGCGCTGCGGGCTGACGGGGCCAACCAGGATTCCGATCATGACATGGGTGGCGACGTCATCCCGATGCTGGTGGATGCCGGGGAAGCGGCGGTGTACGACTTCGCCGACAACGTGGTGCCCGGCGCCACCGACCGCGACCGGGGCTATTGGCGCGACGTCGGCACCCTGGACACCTACTACGACGCGCACATGGACCTGGTCTCCGTGCACCCGGTGTTCAACCTGTACAACCAGGCGTGGCCGATCCGCACCGCGATGCCCCCGCTGCCGCCCGCGAAGTTCGTCCAGGGCGGCACCGCTCAGGAGTCGATCGTGGGAGCGGGCTCGATCGTCTCGGCCGCGCACGTGATGCACTCGGTGCTCTCCAGCGACGTGGTGGTGGAGGCCGGCTCGCACGTCGAGGGCAGCGTCCTGATGCCCGGCGTGCGGGTGGGCAAGGGAGCCGTGGTGCGCCGGG
>DASTBN010000286.1:0-4739 GCA_035712045.1 Pseudonocardiaceae bacterium | reverse complement strand
GCGACGCACTGACCGGCCAACCCTGGATGCCCGCACTACCCGCACCCACCTGACACCACGTCCCCACCGACCACCACCCGACGCCCACCGGCCGATCGGCGACAACGTCATGCACTGATCATCAGGGCTGAATGGTTACGTCAGATACTGCTCTACTGTTGGCCGTCGATCTCGATCGCTCCGGTTGGCGGCGCCGGGACGGCGACCGCGGTCCAGGTTCGTGCTACGGCGTCGTACCGAATGAGCAGCCATTGGTCCTCGGACACGGACGGCACGCGCACGGCGGCGAGGCCGTAGGCGTCCTTGACGCCCAGTGCCGCCGGTAGCTCCAGCACGATCGCTTTCGCCGGATCGGCCAGCGTGATCGGGCTTTCCGCGGCCGACGGGACGACTCGGTGTCGGCCCAACAGCTGTTTGATCTTGCCATAGACGTCCTCACCGACCTTGGTGGCGATGGCTTGAACGAATGGCGCGAGTGTGGTTCCAGCCAACATCGCCAGCACGAACTCGCTGGCACCACGATCGGCGTCGGCGTGCGATGTTGAAACGTCGCCGGACGGACGCGGTAGCATCGGACTATCGTCCCATACCGATCGCCGATGCGATGACCGAGGTATGGAGTCGGACGGTATTGAGGATTGGGCAATGGGAAAGCCAGGTTTCCATTCACGCGAAGTCGCCGACGTTCTCGCGACGGTCCATCCCTGGATCCGCCTGGTAGTGCGCGGTTATTATGTGCCGGCACTGACAACGGCGAGTGGGGCCGACCCGCGCAATTTCCCATCGCGCCACCGTCGCACGTCACCTACCTCCGGCTGCCCCCTCTGCATCCCACGGTGCCGGACCGGTGGATACGGGCGTGCGGTGTCGACGAGGGGCACGCCGCGCCACTGCATCACCCGCTGGTCCGGCAGTTCATCGAGACGCTGCCGCCGGAACGCCGCCCGGAACGCCGCGCCGAGGCCGCCGCGATGTCGGACGCGCTGCACACCGAGGACGCCGTGCGCGCCGCGGCCGGTTGGCCGCCCATCACACTGGGGCAGGCCAGGAATCGGCTTTTCGTCAACGCCGCCGTGCTGACGTACCGGCTGCGCGGTCCGGGTGGACAGGCCGGGGGCGAGCGGGTACCGCCGTGTCCGTCGTGCGGACTCCTCATCCGGCACTTCAGCTACGAGGCCAACCCCGCCGACAACGTCGAGAACCTGAACAACGATCTTCGCTTGCTGGCCGACTGGGATCGCAGCCGAACCGGGCACGGTGGACCGGCCGCCGCCGACCTCGACGCGGCGATCGCGGCGTTTCGACGGCTCCGGCAGGACGGGCCGGCACTGCAGATCCGCGAGCTGGGTACCGACAGGCTGTTCGAGGCTCTCGTCCGGCGTTTCCGCGAAAAGGGAAACGTCGCCGATCTCGACGACGTGATCGAGATGCACGGAGTCGACACACATCGAATCGCGCGGCAGCGCACGAGATCGGGGCCCCGCCGTCGGGCGCCGGGCGAGAAGTGGGTCGAGAAGGCGTACCGAGAGCGGGCGAAGATCGTCAATTCCAGCGTGGACCACACGATAGCGGCCACGCTGCGCTGGTATTCGCCGCAGTCGGGATCCGACGAGTCCGCGTTCGACATCAACTATGTGACCGCCCCGGACGGGTACACGGTTCGGGCTGCCAACGCGCGTTCGCGTTCCCAACCCATGGGAGACCTGGCAGCCGAGACGGAGCGGGTGATCGCCGGGCTCCGTGCCTAACCCGACCTGGAACGGCGGGTCGACCTGCTCGATAAGTTGGGGGACGCACTCGGTGGGCTGGAGATCGTCACCGGGTCCGCACGGGCGTTGGACGAGCTGATCGCCGCGAACGAACTGCTGATCCGCGTGATACCCGAACATGACGTGCAGCATCGAGCCGAGCACAGGTTCGGTCTGGGTATCCAGCTCTATCACCGGCGAAAAGACGCGGGCGGCTGATCGGAAGACGCCCGCAAGGCGTTCGACAACCTGAAGCACGCTGCAGGCACGGAAGCTTTGGAAACGCATGCGCGGATCTGGTCGGCGCCGGTCGCGGCAGAGGCGTCCTCGTCCATTGGCGACCAGTCGGCCGCCGCGCAGATGTACCGACTGGCGATCGACCTGCTTCCCCTCTCGGTACCTCGACACCTGTCGCCGTCCGACCACGTCCGGCTGCTTATGCCGATGGCCGGCTTCGTGTCCGAGGCCGCGACGGGTGTGCTGCGTGCCGACGACCCGGGCGGTGCCTTGGGGTTGCTCGAACAGGGACGCGGTCTGCTCATCGGTCGCGCGCTCGACGCACGCGACGGCACGACCGAGCGACTTCGTCGCATCGCCGACGAGCTGGCGATGGCACCCGATCCGCATGCCGACCGCGAGCCGGGACAGCCGAGCGTGGTCGACCAGCGCCGGGAACTGGGGCGTGCGGCCACTGCGCATTGCCGATCTGTCGCCGCTGGCGGCGAGCGGCCCCGTGGTCACGATCGTCGTGAGCAATGACGACGCGAACGCGTTGCTGCTCACGACCGAGGGCGTCGACGTGGTGCCCTGCCGGACCTGACGAATGCCGACCTTGACGAGATGGTCGACACCTTCTGGGGAGTACTCCCGTTCACCGAGCTCAGTCCGGACGACGAGGATGCCACCGTGACGGCGCAGGAACCGCTGCGTGGGGTACTCGCCAGGCTTTGGGACAAGGTGGTCGCACCGGTCCTCGATCGGGTGGGCCCGACACGGCGGATCTGGTGGGTGCTCACGGGCCTGCTGGCCGCGCTGCCGCTGCACGCCGCGGGACATGGCGGAGACTTGGTGCTCGGCCGGGTGATTTCCTCGTACTCGCCGACGATCAAGGTGCTCCGAGCCTCCCGGTCACGAGTCTCCGGACAGAGCGATACGGCCAGCGTGGTCGCGGTGGCCGACGCCCCCGGGCTGCCGACCCTGCCGCGCACCAGGACCGAAGCGTTCGAGGTCATGCGGCGTTTCCCCGCCGTGACCCGGCTCGACGGGCCCACCGCCACCCCGGATGCCGTGCTCGCCGCCGTGGCCGACAGTGGTTGGTTGCACCTGGCCTGCCACGCCACTAGCAACGTCCGGGATCCCGCCAACTGCCGTCCGATGTGGTCGATGAAATGATCCACCTCGGTTCGGCCTTCCAGATCGCGGGATTCCGGCACGTGGTGGGCACCCTGTGGCGCGTCCGGGACACGCTCGCGGCAACGGCGGCCAAACTGTTCTACCAACAGCTTGGCCCCGACGAAGACCAAGCCCCCGCGAGCCCTGCACGACGCCGTACTGCGGCTACGCGAACGCTACCCACTCATACCCGCACGGTGGGCGCCTTACGTCCACCTCGGCGGCTGACGTCGTCATCGGCCAGCAGCACGGGTCGTGGCAGGATGGCGGGATATGGTGATCGCTGATCTGGGCAGGCAGGCGGAAGTCGCGCGCAGCTTCGCCGCAGCCACGCACCTGCAGCCCTGCGTAGCAAACCGCAGAGGGACCGCCCGCTAGGGCACATATAGGGCACAGCCACCCGCAGACCGTAGGAACGGGCCGGACACGGCCGGACCAGATACAGAACGGCCCCCGACCACGTTTGCACTGGTGGGGCCGTTTTGGCTGGTGTGGCGGGTCATCCCATCAAGGATTCGAACCTTGGCAGGCGTAGGCCGGCGGATTGACGGTCCGCTGCGGTGCGGCTCCGGGACGCGACAGCGGGCCCCTGCTGTTGTGCGGGGCCCGCTGTGTTCGAGCTGGTCAGTGTCTAGTCGTCCCAGCACCACCGGTGGTAACGGTCGTAGTGGCCGCGGTGGTGACGGCCGCGTTCATGCTCGTGGCGGTCCCGGTCCCGGTCCCAGTCGTGGTCCCGGTCCCAGTCGCGGCCAGCGGGGAACGGCGTGAACACTTCAGCAACTCGCATAGTGGGATCCCTTTCCCTTCTCGGTGGGGACGGACACTCCCCGACGTCCCCTGCATGGCTTATCGCCGCGCCCTCGCCGGGGGGTTTCTAGCCGCTGTTCATTCCCAGGCAATTTCCAGGAAAGGCAGGCGCTCTGAGCGCTGGGGGGCGCGCCGACGACCGGCCGGTTCTGGGTGGTTCTGGGTTCGTGACACTGGGTTCACGCTGCGTGACTGTGACCGCGCGCACTGTTCAGAGTTACCTGCCAGCTCATTACGCCCAGGTGGTTATGGCCTGAAGTTTTTCATATGAGTCGCGGCCCGTTGAGGATCATTGGGGGAGCACACGTCCCGCATGGAGGGAACACCCCGCACATCGGCCGCTCGCCCTCACGGCACCCGCGCCCGCGCTGACCAGGAGAGATACCTGCTCCTGCGTCCTGGGGGTCATCCCGTCTTGGCCATCACGCCGGGGCGCGGGATGCCACCGGGTGAGCGTAGTCCTGACCGTAACGACTAGGCCCGTGCCACACTCGGACATCATCCGGCGAACGCCGCATGCCCACGCCGGGCGGTCCGATCAGGGGATCCGCGCGTACCTGTGTGAATCGCAGGACCTCAGTCGCCCTTGCCGTGATGGCCGTCCCGATCACTCGCGGCTCAGGCGCACCCCGGCTAGTCTATGATCATCCGGGTACTTCCCGGACGCTGAATGACGCCGGAACAACACCACACGACCACACACATCGAGCGTTCGCGATCACGAAAACCGCAGATCATCGAATCTGCCAGCGACTAACCGAAACAGCGGTCCGGGAATCCTTGGTTCTGAGG
>DASTBN010000285.1:0-2324 GCA_035712045.1 Pseudonocardiaceae bacterium | reverse complement strand
ATTTCCGGTACCCCCCGCCCTGGGGATGGTGACGCTGAGGACCTGCGGGTCACCGTGGAAGCGCGGGGCGACGCGATAGTCCTCGCTGTAGCCGGGGAACTCGACATGCTCACCGCAGGGGGGTTGCGGCAGGCGATCGTCACGGTGCTGGACTCCCGCCCTCGGGTCCTGGTGGTTGATCTATCCAAGGTGGAGTTCATGGCATCGGCCGGGATGAACGTGCTGGTTGAAGCAGACGAGGCGGCCGGATCGGCAACGCTGCTCCGGGTGGTCGCCACCGGCAACGTGACGATGCGGCCCCTGCGGGTCACTGGATTGGCAGAGTACCTCGCTGTGTTCGAGTCCCTGGACGCGGCGCTCGCCGAGTCCTGAGCGGCATCTGGCGAGATTGAGGGCTGAATTGGGGGCATGGAAACCCGCTGTGCCGGGTACGCCATAGGGGGAGGATGTCCTCACGGGAAAGGATCTTTAGACATGGCACCTCAGGTTGATGGCCATCGTGGTGACACTGTGGGTGTCCTCGCGCTCGACGGCGGGACTGACTTCCGCTGCGCGGGCATCCCGGCAACCTCGCAGGAGCTTCCCCGGATCCGGCATGCCCTGGCCGCCTGGGCACGGCGCGCTGGCGTCAGTGACGATCACGTCGCCGTGATCGTCCTGGCCGCCTATGAGGCCATGGCCAATGTGGTCGATCACGCCTACCCACATGAGGGGGGCACTTTTGACCTGTATGCGGCATGCCGTCCCGGCCAGGGGTGGCTGTGGGTCACTGTCTCCGACCGAGGGTGCTGGCAGCCGCCGCTAACCAGCCACGGCTGGGGAATGTTGTTGATCAACGCGCTGGCGACTCATGCCTCAGTCGAACCACACGCCGGGGGCACTACCGTCCAGATGAGCTGGTCGCTGCTCCGCGCGTGATGACGCACGCCAACGTCGGCTGGATGATGTGCGTTGCCGGTGGCCTTCGTGGATGCCAGCGGGCACGATGACACGATGGATCAGCTACCGGACGGTGCCGTCCGTGGCCCAGTGCGGGTCTTCCTGCTCGACGATCATGAGGTGGTCCGCCGGGGGCTCCGTGAGTTACTCGAGGACAGCGGCGATATCGAGGTGGTGGGAGAGGCCGCGCGGGTCGACGAGGCGCTGCGGCGCATCCCGGCCGCCCGTCCTGACGTGGCGGTGCTCGACGCCCGGTTGCCCGACGGCAGCGGCATTGAGGTGTGCCGGGATGTCCGTTCCGCGCTGCCCTCGGTGGCGTGTCTCATTCTGACCTCCTACGACGACGATGAGGCGCTGTTCGCCGCGATCATGGCTGGTGCCGCGGGGTATGTGCTCAAACAGATCCGTGGCACCGATCTGGTCGACGCGGTGCATCGAGTGGCCCGGGGTCAGTCACTGCTGGACCCGGCGGTCACCGCGCACGTGCTGGCCCGGCTGCGCGAGGGGCCGCCCACGCCCGACCCCCGGGTGGAGGCGCTCTCGGAACGGGAGCGGGCGGTGCTGGCGCTGATCGCCGATGGCCTGTCCAACCGGGAGATCGGCGCCCGGCTGTATCTGGCGGAAAAGACGGTGAAAAACCACGTATCGCGGCTGCTTGCCAAACTGCGGATGGAACGGCGGACTCAGGTCGCGGTATTCGGTGTGACCCTGCGCGAGCAAGGTGCCCCGCGCACTCCTCCAGGAAGCTGACTGAGCCACTGCAGTGAGATCGCTTCGGTGGCATCGGCGCGATCCACGCCCATTCCAGCCCTGGTATCCAGGCACAGGTCCACCGCCGCGTACTGGGCGGGGCGCATCGCCGCGCGCATTGTCTCCAGCGGGTTCCCGGCCCGCTCGTCCTGGCCGGTCACGGTTTCCGCATAACCGGTCAGAAGCTCAGCTAACTGGGCTATCCCCCCAAACAAGTCACGAAGCGCGACTCCGGCGGCGTTCAGATCGGGCCAGGGCCGAAAGTCCCGGTGATGGCGCGAAGGTCCCCCGCGCCCGGTCAGGACGCGTCAAAAGCCCCAGATGGGGCACCGCCCGACCAGATGATCGCTGGCCTGGCCTTATCGACCACGGTGTCCCGGTGCACCACGATGACCGGGCACGGGCTGAGCCGGACGAGCGCACGACTGGTGGAGCCGAGTACCGCCCGGGCTGGCGCGCTATGGCCGTAGGTCCCGACGACCACCAGGCCCGCCGCGGCGGCCGCCCGTAGCAGTTCCCGCTCCACCGCGCCGTCCGTCACACGCAGCTCGACGGGCACCGCCGGATAACAGCAGCGCCACGGGGCCAGTTCCTCAGCGAGCGCGCGCTCGGCCGCCGCGTGGGCGCGGCGCGTG
>DASTBN010000284.1:0-2065 GCA_035712045.1 Pseudonocardiaceae bacterium | reverse complement strand
CAGTCTGTTTTACGCCAAAGCGCACACCGGGGACCCTGCGCTGCACCTGCTCACCGTGCCGCCCGGATCCCCGGCGAGCCCGCCGCATCATCCTGCGGCTACCGCTCAACTGGCCACACCAAGATGCCTTCAGAGGCCTGTTCACCACTACTCACGACCCACCACCTACCACTGACCAGGACGAACAGCCACACCAGACCCGACGATCGGGATTACTTTGGTGTCGCAGGAGATGCGCCGGGCGGTGGCGGCGCTGATCCGTTGTCCGTAGTCCAAGGTCGCGGTGCCCAGTCCGGTGCGCAGGGTCTCCCAGTGGATGGTCACGGTGAGGTGCGGGGGTTCCCCGCCGGTGGCGGGCGGCTCTTTCGTGGCGTGGGCCCGTTCGCACACCTCGATGAGGGCATCGGCCTGGCGCTGCGGCGCATCCGGCAAGTGTTTTAGCATTGCAGCTCTTCGGCGTGGGCGCCTTACTACGGATAACCCGATGATTCATCGGCGCATGCGTAGCGATCCGCCCCCCGACGATCTAGGGCGCGGGCCGGCGGAGCCGGGCGCCTTGGCGGGTAGCCAGGTCACCGGCGGTGAGCCGCAGCTGGAGGGCTGTGCACCGCCACCGGCGCCGTCCCTCGTGGTCCTGCTCCTCGAAACGGGCGGCCATGGCGCGGACTCCGGTGCTCAGTATCACCACCGCGACCGCTTCCAGGACGCCAGAAGGCTGCGGATGGGTGAGCACCTTGTGCACCCGTGGCGTGAGGTGCCCCGTCGTGGTCTTCAGCGCGATGACGTGATCGAGCACGTCGGGACTCAGCATGCCGGACAGCTGATACACCGATCGCCGCCCGTGGAGCGCCTCCACTGTGGCACGCAGCACCCGCTCGGCGAGCACGGCGGCGGCGGGATCGGCCACCGGCATCGCGGTGACGGGTGGCGGTTCGTGCGTGACGGGCACTTGGGTCGGCAGGATGTCAATCAACCGGCGCAGCACAGGCCGACGGGATTGTTGCGGGCGTGGTTCGGCGATACTCGCGGTCAACGAAGTCTCCTCGTCGGTGGGATCACACCCGCAGCGGGGCGTGATCGAATCGACGGCGGGGCCGGAGACGCCGTGAGTGCGGTCTGTGGCGGGTAAGCCGCAGGCCGTGGGTGTCGGGTCGAAGGTGGGGCAACGACCTGACAACGGAGAGTATGCATCCGATCGCGGAGAGTTGTCAGCAGTGGTCGCCGACCCGGGTGGAACTATGCGCTCAGCCGGGTTACTTCGGTATTTTTCCTACCGCTGCCCGCTCCGCCGCCGGGCCCACTCGAAGCACACCACCGCAGCGGCGCTGGCCACATTGAGTGACTCGACCTCGCCGGTCATCGGGATGCTGACCCAGCCGGTGAGCAGCGCCGCCACAGCGGGAGAGATCCCAGTGGTCTCGTTGCCCAGCACGAACGCCACTCGCGGCGGTGGCGGCGCACCGAACAGAGAGCGAGCGCCCGGAGCCGAGCCGGAAAGCCCGAGCACGGCATACCCGGCGGCACGCAGCGCGGCGCAGCCCTGCTCCGCGGTGGCGCTGCGGAGCACCGGGGCGTGAAAGGCCACCCCGGCCGAGGCCTTGATCACCAGTGGGTCGATCGACGGGACCCCCCGGCGGGGCAGCACGACGCCATCCATCCCCGCTGCGGTCGCGGTACGCAGGATCATGCCCACATTGGCCGGATTGGTGATCGCATCGAGCACCAGCACCGCTGACGGCTCACCCAGTTCCGCCAGCGCCTCCTCGATCGGCCGCATCCGGGGAGCCACCACATCGGCCAGCACGCCTTGATCGTGCCGGCCGTTGCCCGCGAGCACCTTCACCCGGTGTGCTGAGGCCCGCCGCACCGGCACTTGCCGGTGTGCCGCCGCGTCGAGGATTTCCGCGACGGTGTCGCCGCGGGCGTGGTCGGCCATGATCACTTTGTCGACCCGCAGCGCCGGATCGCTCAGCGCCTCCAGCACCGGTTTGCGGCCGTAGACGGTGATGAACGTGTCCCGGGGATTACCCTCCCGGCGTATCGGTGTCTCCTGCACGGTGTGCCG
>DASTBN010000283.1:0-9302 GCA_035712045.1 Pseudonocardiaceae bacterium | reverse complement strand
GCTCGACGCGCTCCGCCACTACACCGGCGCCGTCGTGCTGGTGACTCATGATCCGGGAGCGGTCCAGGCGTTGCGTCCGGAACGGGTGATCGTGCTCCCGGAGGGCACCGAGGACCACTGGAGCGAGGATTACCTCGATCTGGTGCAGCTCGCCTAACGAGCGATGGCCCATTTACGCACAGTACTCGATCACGTCATCTGATCGCGTTTGTCCGCTTTGCCGCTATATTGGACATCTGGGCCCGCCGTGGGTACCGCTCACAGATCCACCCGGAGATCGTCTAGCGGAGATCGCTAGACGTGGTCGATCATTGCCGCAAGGGCCGTGACCGGCTCTTCTGATGTCGGAAGAAAGGCGTGTCGAGGTGGCCGACCTGAAAAAGGGCAGCCGGATCACTGGTGTAGCTCGGGACAAGCTCGCATCGGAGTTAAAGAAGAAGTACGAGAAGGGCGCGAGTATTCGGGCGCTCGCTGAGTCGACGGGCCGCTCCTACGGCTTCGTCCATCGGGTGCTCTCGGAATCCGGGGTAACGCTGCGTGGTCGAGGTGGCGCTACTCGCACGAAGAAGAAGTAGCCGGCCAGCACTGCCGCATGACGCTCAGGTCTGGTTGGCTGCCGCGCCGGAGGTAATGAGCCCGCGCAGCAACGGGGCGACTGTTGCCGTGGTCAAATCCGGGTTCAACGCCCGGTGCAGGATCACGCCGTCGATGGCTGCGGCGAGCACTGACGCGGTGTCATCGGGCTTGAGCGCCGCGTGCTCGGCGAGCCATTGGGCGAGTTGCTCCCGGAACTCCGTGACCAGGGCGATGAGCTCACCGCGCAGCGTCTCGTCGCGGGCCGCGGCGAGATAGGTCTCGGTGAACAGCAGCGACGTGGATTCGGTGCCGGTGCGGGCGCCGAGCGAGCTGAGCATCAGATCCAGGCCGGCGTCGAGGGTTGTGGCGTTCTCGAGGGTGGCTTCGGTGGAGGACAGCAAGTCGCTGATCATGCCCAGTGCGGCGTCGCGCAGCAGCGCCTGCAGCGACGGGAAATGGTAATGAACCAGCCCCGGTGTCACGCCGGCGCGATCAGCGAGGATTCGGGTGCTGACCGCGGTCCAGCCCAGTTCAGTGATGAGCTCGGCGGCAGTGCTCAGCAGGCGGAGCCGTACGTCCCGTCCTCGGTCCGCCGCTGACCTGACCGCCATGGTCACCCGCCCTGTGCTGAACACTTGCCTTGGTCGTTCGCCTTGGTCGTTCGCCCTAAACTATCGTGCGGCGCTTGAGGGAAACAACGTTGTGCTTACAGCGTTGCAGTCGCATAGACGACAATTCGCGAGTGCAAGCGCGAGGAGAAGCCGATGGACCACCCGTGGAGCCTGCTGAACAGCGCGCGCCGCCAGGGCGATACACCGCGCCCGCTGGCGCCGGGCACGGTGCGCCGGGTCCTCGGGTTCGCCAAGCCGCACCAGGGCTCGCTCCTGATCTTTCTCGCGCTCAGCGTGATCTCGGCGTTGCTCACGGTCGCCGCTCCGGTGCTGGCCGGGCGGGTCGTTGATGGCATCGTCAGGCACCAGGGGACCGCGCTGGTCGTCGGGCTCGCGGCGATCATCGCCGGATTGGCGGTGGTGGACGCGGGGATCGGGCTGGCCTCCCGCTGGCAGTCCTCCCGGATCGGCGAGGGCTTGATCCTTGACCTGCGCCGTGCGGTGTTCGAGCACGTGCAGCGGATGCCGGTGGCGTTCTTCACCCGCACCCGCACCGGGGCGCTGGTGAGCAGGCTCAACAACGACGTTATCGGCGCGCAGGCCGCGCTGACCTCGACACTGTCCGGACTCATCACCAACGTGATCCAGCTCGTGCTCACGCTCGGGGTGATGCTGGCGTTGTCGTGGCAGGTCACTGTGCTGGCCTTGGTCCTGCTCCCGATCTTCGTGGTGCCGGCCCGGCGGATGGGGGCCCGGATGGCCGAGCTGCGGCGGGAGGCCTCGGCGCACAACGCGGCGATGACCACCCAGATGACCGAGCGGTTCTCCGCGCCGGGCGCCACCCTGGTGAAGCTCTTCGGCCGCCCTGAGGCCGAGGCCGCCGAGTTCGGCTACCGGGCCCGCCGGGTCGCTGACATCGGGGTGCGCAGCGCCATGTCGGCGCGGGTATTTCTCACCGCGCTGAGCCTGGTCTCGGCGCTGGCTACGGCCCTGGTGTACGGGCTGGGCGGCTGGCTGGCGCTGCGCGGGGAGATCGCCGCGGGTACCGTGGTCAGCCTCGCCCTGCTGCTCACCCGGCTTTACTCACCGCTGACCGCGCTGGCCAACGCCCGGGTTGATGTGATGACCGCGCTGGTCGCCTTCGAGCGGGTCTTCGAGGTCCTCGACGTCCACCCGATGATCACAGAACGGCCAGGTGCGCAGGACGTGCCGGCCGGTGAGGTATCGGTGGAATTCAGCGACGTGCGCTTCCGCTACCCCTCAGCTGAGCAGGTGTCGCTGGCCTCGCTGGAAGAGGTCGCGACACTGGATGCCCGGGGTGGCGCGGAGGTGCTGCATGGGGTGGACTTCCGCGCCGAACCGGGGCAGCTGGTGGCATTGGTCGGCTCCTCCGGCGCGGGCAAATCCACCATCGCATCGCTGGTGCCACGACTCTACGACGCGGACACCGGGGCGGTCCGGCTGAACGGCGTCGACGTCCGCGACCTGCGCTTCGCCGCGCTGCGGGACACTGTCGGCGTCGTGACTCAGGACGGCCACTTGTTCCACGACAGCATCGCGGGCAACCTGCGCTTCGCCGCGCCGGAAGCCACGGACGAGCAGCTATGGGACGCGCTGCGCCGGGCCCGGCTAGAACCTCTGGTGCGATCCTTGCCCGATGGGCTCGACACCGTAGTCGGCGATCGCGGCTACCGCCTCTCCGGTGGCGAACGCCAGCGCCTGGCCATTGCCCGGCTGCTGCTGGCCCAGCCCCGGGTGGTGATTCTCGACGAGGCCACCGCTCACCTGGACTCCGAATCCGAAGCGGCCGTCCAGGCGGCGCTGGCCGAAGCGCTGCACGGTCGCACCGCCCTGGTCATCGCGCACCGGCTGTCCACCATCCGCGCCGCGGATCAGATCCTGGTGATCGAGAACGGCCGGATCGTCGAGCGCGGCACGCACGACGAACTCCTCACCGCAGCCGGTCGCTACGCCCAGCTTCACCACACCCAGTTCGCCGCCGCCTGATTCCAGCCCGTCCCGTGCGGAGAACCGGAGAGGAAGAGCAAACGAACGGATCGGCGTAACGCTGCGACTGTCGGGGTAACTGGGTAGCGTGACGAGGGCCCGCCGATTCCCAGGAGGTGGATCGTGACGGCAGAGGCAACGCGGCCGTGGACTTCCGCGCCAGCCGCACCGCCCACGGTGCTGCGCTCCCGCGAAGAGGCCGAGGTGTACGTCGCCTCGGTCTGTTTCAAGCACGGCCCACCCAGATTGCTCGGCGCCGAGCTCGAATGGGTGGTCCAGCATTCCGGGAATCCCCATCGATCGCTGCAGGCCCGGCACCTGATCGACGCCCTCGGCCCCCACGTCCCCGCTGCTCTCGTTCCCGACAGTCCCCAGACACCCCTTCCCTTCGGTTCCAGCGTCACCGTCGAACCCGGCGGCCAGCTCGAGATCTCCAGCCCGCCCTGCGACTCGCTCACCGAGCTCATCGTCACCGTGGAAGGCGACACCGCCGCGCTGACCGATCTACTCGATCCCGCTGGCCTGGTTCTTACCGGTCTGGGTTCCGATCCCCATCGCCCGTCCCGCCGGCTGATCGACATTCCTCGCTACGCCGCGATGGAAACCGCCTTCGACAGGATCGGCCCGATGGGCCGGGCCATGATGTGCTCCACCGCCTCCGTGCAGGTATGCCTGGACGCTGGCACCCCCGACGACATCTCGCTGCGATGGGCCACACTCAACGATCTCGGGCCGGTGCTGATGGCCGCGTTCGCCAACTCACCGTGCCTAGGCGGGCAGCGCACTGGCTGGGTGTCCTCCCGGATGCAGGCCTGGTTCGCGCTGGACCCGGCCCGCACCTGGCCGAGCCCGGTGCACTGGAACACGGACTGGGACCCGGCCGCGGAGTGGGCCCGCCGGGTGCTGGACACCCCGTTGCTCTGCCAGCGCCGACCCCGGGGGAGCTGGGCTGTGCCCAGCGGCGTCACCTTCGCCGACTGGCTCTCCGGTGCGCTGCCCGGCCGCCCCAGCACCGCTGATCTCGATTACCACCTGACCACACTGTTCCCGCCAGTACGGCCGCACGGCTACCTCGAGGTCCGTTATCTGGATACCCAGCCGGTGGGGCAGTGGCTGGTACCGGTGGCGGTGCTGGCCGCGCTGCTCGCCGATCCGGAGGTCACCGCAGCCGCCCGGGACGCCTGCGCCCCGGCCACCGGGCGGTGGCTGCAGGCCGCCGAGACGGGCCTGCGCGATGACACCCTGGCCGGCGTCGCAACCGCGGTGTTTGAGCTGGCCTGTGATGCGCTGCCCGCGCTGAATGGCCCCGCCGAAGTGCAATCACTGGTCGAGGAGATCACCGAGCACCGGGTACGGCGAGGCCGCTGCCCGGCAGACGATCTCACCGGCGAGATGGCGAAAAACGACGCCGCGCTGGTGGGCCTGCCTGGAGGGTTGTGATGACCACACTGATCAGCGAGCTGGGTACCGAGGCGCTCCGGGATCATCTGGCCGCCGAGCTGAGCCGGACCCGGGCCCGCAGCGCGGTGCTGACCAGCACGGTGGATGATGGCGAGCTGGTCCGCCAGCACTCTCCGATCATGTCCCCGCTGGTCTGGGACTTCGCTCACATCGGCAACCAGGAGGAGCTCTGGCTGGTCCGCGACGTGGGCGGGCGCGAGCCCATCCGGGCCGACATCGACTATCTCTACGACGCCTTCAAGCATCCCCGGCCCAACCGGCCCGCCCTGCCGTTACTGGATCCGGCGCAGGCCCGCCACTACCTGCGCCAGGTACGCGAGAAGGCACTCGACGTGCTGGAGCGTGCCCCGCTGGAGGGCCGGAGGCTGGTCGAACACGGATTCGCGTTCGGGATGATCGTGCAGCACGAACAGCAGCACGACGAGACGATGCTGGCCACCCACCAGCTCCGGGCTGGTCCGGCCGCCCTGAGCGCTCCCGCCCCGGCCCCACCACGGCCAGCGGAACTGCCCGCCGAAGTCCTGATCCCCGCGGGCGAGTTCACCATGGGTACCTCCACTGAACCGTGGGCGCTGGACAACGAACGCCCCGCGCATCGCGCCCGCACCGGCGCCTACTGGCTGGACACCACTCCCGTGACCAATGGCGACTACCAGCGGTTCCTCGCCGGCGGTGGTTACGACGACTCGCGATGGTGGAGCGAGCCAGGCTGGGCGCACCGGTGCCAGGCGGCCCTCGCCGCCCCGCTGTTCTGGAGCTTCGAAGGCGGCCAGTGGTGGCGAACCCGCTTCGGTATCACCGAGCCGGTCCCTCCGGATGAGCCGGTCCTGCACGTCAGCTACTTCGAAGCCGAGGCCTACGCGGCGTGGGCCGGCAAGCGGCTGCCCACCGAGGTGGAGTGGGAAAAGGCCGCCCGCTTCGATCCCGCCACCGGGCGTTCCCGCCGCTTTCCCTGGGGTGATGAGGATCCCACCCCGGCACACGCCAACCTCGGCCAGCGGCACCTGCGGCCCGCGCCCGCGGGCAGCTACCCGGCCGGGGCATCGCCACTGGGCGTGCACCAGCTAATCGGTGACGTGTGGGAGTGGACGTCCTCCGGATTCTCCGGGTACCCAGGCTTCCTGGCATTCCCCTACCGGGAGTACTCCGAGGTGTTCTTCGGCGGTGACTACCGGATGCTGCGGGGCGGGTCCTTCGGCACGGACGCGGCGGCGTGCCGGGGGACCTTCCGCAATTGGGACCACCCCGTGCGCCGGCAGATCTTCACCGGTTTCCGGTGCGCCCGGGACCCCCTCCCCAGCGAGCTGGCCTGACCGTGTGCCGGCACCTGGCCTACCTCGGGCCGCCGCGTGAGCTGGCGGCATTGCTGCTGGAGGGGCCGCACTCACTGCTGCGGCAGAGCTACGCGCCCGCTGACATGCGCTGCGACGCCGTGGCCAACGCCGATGGGTTCGGCGCGGGCTGGTACCCCGATGGGGCCACCGCGCCGATCCGGTACCGGCGGGCCATCCCGATCTGGAACGATCCGTCGTTCGCCGAGTTAGCCGGCGCGGTGCGCAGCGGTGCGGTGCTCGCCGCGGTGCGCTCCGCCACCATCGGGATGCCCGTGGCCAGCATCGCCTGCGCGCCGTTCGCCACCGGCCGCTGGCTGTTCAGCCACAACGGGATGGTCACCGGCTGGCCGGCGAGCATGGCCGCACTGGCAAGCCAGCTTCCGGTCACGGACCTGCTCACCCTTGATGCCCCCACCGATTCCGCATTGCTGTGGGCGCTGGTCCGCCACCGGCTGGTGGCCGGCGAGCCATTGGGCGGCGCACTGGCCGCTGTCACCTCGCAGGTGCTGGCCGCCGCCCCGGATTCACGGCTGAACCTGCTGCTCACCGACGGCACCGCGATCGCCGCGACCGCGGTTCACCATTCCCTGTCGGTACGGGCCGCGGATGGGGGAGTGCTGGTCTGCTCCGAACCCACAGACTCTGCGGCCGGCTGGAAGGCCGTCCCCGATCATCACCTGCTCACCGCGACGCCGTCCACCGTGGACGTCTCGCCGATCCCCGCGACCACGTGGAGAAGCCATGACCGCACCAGTGCTGGAGATCTACCTGTCCGACGCCGACGCCGCCGAGGCGTTACGGCATGACGCGCGGCTGGGGCTCTCCGCTGATCCCAAGTGGCTGCCGCCCCGCTGGTTTTACGACGCCCGGGGCAGCGAGCTGTTCGAGCAGATCACCACGCTGCCCGAGTATTACCCCACCCGCACCGAGCGCGAGTTGCTGCGCCGCACGGTCGCCGACATCGCCGCGCGGGCCGATGCCGACACCCTGGTAGAGCTCGGTTCGGGCTCCTCTGAGAAGACCCGGCTACTGCTCGACGCGCTCACCACTAGCGGATCGCTGCGCCGCTTCGTGCCCCTGGATGTGTCAGAGGCCGCCCTGCGGGGCGCGATGACGGCAGTGGCCCGGGAGTATCCGGGTCTACGGGTGCACGGTGTGGTGGCTGATTTCACCCAGCACCTGAAACTGCTGCCAGCCGCTGAGACCGGCCGACGGCTGGTGGCCTTCCTGGGCGGTACGATCGGCAACCTCGTCCCCGGTGAGCGGGCCGCGTTCTTCACCGCGCTGCGTGCCGCGCTCGATCCCGGTGAGTGGGTGCTGCTGGGAGCCGGGCTGGTTACGGATCCGGCGGTGATGGTGCCCGCCTACGATGACGCCGCTGGTGTGACAGCCGAGTTCAACCGCAACGTGCTGCACGTCCTCAACCGCGAGCTTGGCGCCGATTTCGATGTCTCGGCTTTCGAGCATGTCGCGGTGTGGGACGCTCAGAAGGAGTGGATCGAGATGCGGCTGCGGGCCCGCCGCGCGATGACGGTGCGCCTTCCCGGGGTGGGCATGACCATCCGCTACGCCGAGGGGGAGGAGATGCGCACCGAGGTATCGGGCAAGTTCCGGCGGGAGGCGCTTGGCGCTGAGCTGTCCGGCGCCGGGTTCGCCGAGCCGGTGTGGTGGGCCGATCCCGACAGCCGGTTCGCGCTGGTGCTCGCGGTGGCCGCATGAGGCGTGGTCACTCCGGCTTCCGCGCCGCCATGATGCACTCGCCCCACAGGTCGCGCTGCAGCGTGCGCCATCCGTTCACCGCGCCGCGCATATTGCCGTGCTGCACCGGTTTGCGCATGCCGATGGAGCGCATCGCGAGACCCGCGGGGTAGGCCGCGAGAGCCAGCAGGTAGAGGCGTTTCCAGGAGGGGCGGACGTTGTCGGTGACATCGCGCCAGGTGATGCCGGTGAAACCGGCCTGCCGGGCCCACTCGTCGAGTTCACCCGTCGTGGACAGGTCAGGCGAGGCCCAGTCGGCGAGGGCTTGGAGGAGCTGGCGCTCATCGGGAGGGGCGTAGGGACGGCCCCTGCGGAAGAAGTCGACGACGACCAGCCGCCCGCCCGGGCGCAGCAGCCGGAAGGCCTCCGCGAGGAAGGCATCCTTGTGCTCGGTGTGCGCGACGCTCTCCTGGGCCCAGACCACGTCGAAGCTCGCGTCCTCGTATGGCGTGGCGAGGTAGTCCTGCTGCTCGAACGTGACAAGCCTCTCCACGCCTCGGCGTCGCGCGTACTGGCGGGCACGGGCGACCTGGCTGGCCACCGGCGTGATGCCGACCACCTCAGCGCGGCGGCTGGCCGCCAGCCAGATCGCCGACCCGCCGACACCGCATCCCGCGTCAAGCACGCGGTCCCCGGCACGGACATCCACCATGTCGGCGAGTTCCCGGTTCATTCTGAGCAGGGCCTCGCCGTGGCTGCGCGTGGCCGCGTCCCAGTAGCCGAAGTGAATGGCCGGTACGCCGGGACTGAACCAGAAAATCCGGTAATCCAGCCATGTCTGGTCGTAATACGCCCGGACCTTCGCGAGGTTGGTCGGCGCCGACCGCACTTTGTCAGCCACAACTCCACATCGAACCCTGACCGGCAATGATTGTCACGACCGGCGGCCGCCGGGGTGGGCAGGATTAAGGCATGGATCACTGCGCGCAATGCGGCTTCACCTACGAAGATCTCGGAGTTGGCGAGATCCCCGGCGCGCTCCGCCAGCTCGGAACGGGCTTCCGGTCGCGGCTGGAGCCGGGCATTCAGGACACTGAGCGGGAGAACCTGCTACGGAGACGGCCGGAGCCGGAGGTCTGGTCGGCGCTGGAATACTCCTGCCACGTCCGCGACGTTCTACTTATCCAGCGGGAGCGCCTCTACCTCGCCCTAGTTGAGGACAATCCGCAGTTCTCGCCCATGCACCGGGATCAGCGCGTCATCCTCGGCCGCTACAACGACGACAGCGCCGAGGACGTGAGTCGCGAAGTCGGCCTCGCGGCCAGCCTGCTGGCGCGGGCCTTCGCCACGTTCGATGCCGCTCAGTGGGACCGGCGGTGTGTCTATCCATACCCAACGCCAGCGCAGCGAACCCTCGCGTGGCTTGCCCGGCACTCGGTGCACGAAGGCCGCCATCACCTCCAGGACGTGGACAGGGTTCTCTGCATGGTCGCAGCCTCCGCAGATGGGTGAGTGAGCCATGACCGAACTGCACATGGCAACCTCCCCGACGCCTGCCGCCACGCCATCACTGCCGCTGACCTCCTCCACCGCACCCCCTACGCGGCCGGTGCCA
>DASTBN010000282.1:0-2582 GCA_035712045.1 Pseudonocardiaceae bacterium | reverse complement strand
GCGACCGCCGGGTAGCAGCCGATCCAGTTCGTGCGCAGGCAGCGCGGCCAGCGACTCGATGTCGACCTGGTCGCGCGCCGCGATCCGCTGGACCAGATACTGGTCAGCGGGCGAGCGATCCGCGAACGCCGAAGCCGTCATACCCTTGATGGTAGTCGGGTCCGATCTCGTTCTGGAACACCCCGCCCGTACGGGGTCAGGCCGGCGCTGTCAACTTGGTTGCCTGCCTTGTGGCTGGGAGGATCCCTGGGTTGCTCGCGGCGAGGTGGGAGGGGCTGGTCTGATGGGGGTCGAAACGCCGTCCTACAGGGGGTTTCGTTATCCGGCGGAGATCATCGCCCACTGTGTCTGGCTTTATCACCGGTTCCCGCTCAGTTTCCGTGAGGTGCGGGAGATGATGCTGGAACGTTGATGCGATGAAAGGGGCGGGGCCTCCGCTCCTCGTGGGTTGCTTCCCGGGCGCAGGCTCGGGGGTGCTCATGCCAACCAGAACGGCTCGAGGAGGCCCCTTGTGGACGAATCGTAGGCAGGACAACAGGTAGTGGGTTTGGATCTTTATCGGCGGCGCACGGTGATGGTGCGGATGACGCCGGCGGGTGAGCGGTTGGAAGCGGTGCGGTTCGCGTCGGATCCGGTGGTGCTTGCCGGGCAGATCGCCAAGGCCGGCCCGTCGCCGGAGGTAGTCGTCGAGGCCGCCTACTACTGGTATTGGTGGCCGATGTACTCGATGACGCCGGGGCGCGGCTGCATCTGGCGCATCCGCTGGGGGTGAAGGCTTTGCCTACCGGCGGGTGAAAAACGATTTTCGTGACGCCGCGGACCTGGCTGATCTGCTGCGGATGGGCCGACTGCCCGAGGCGTGGATCGCGCCCGGACACGTGCGGTGCCAGCGCGAGCTGGTGCGCCACCGGCACAAGCCGCGCCAGCTGTGTTCGGGGCTCAAGGCCGACGCGCACGCGGTGCTGGCCAAAAACGCGCTGCTGATCCCTCGTACGGACATGTTCGGTCTCGATGGGCGCCGCCGCTTACAGGAATTGGCGTTGCCGGAGGCGTTTTGAGGTGCGCTTGAATTCCCAGCTGCGCCTGATTGACACGCTCGAGGCCGAGATCGAGGACCTGGACGGGCGCATCCGCGGACTGCCCGGCGCCGATGCGGGTTACCGGGCGCTGCCGCGGGTTCCTGGTATCGGCCCGGTGTTCGGCACGATCCCGCAGGGGCGAGATCGGCGAGATCAGCCGGTCCCCCTCGCCACGCCAGCTCAACTCGCAGGCCGGGTTGACCCGCGTCACCGCGAGTCCGACACCACCGTGCACCGCAGCGCGATCACCAAGCAAGGCTCACGGCTGGTGCGCTGGGCCGCAGTGGAGGCCGCGGGGGCGCACCCGTGCGGGAACCCCGATGCGTGCCCGCCACGAGCAGGTGCTCACCCGGCGCGGGGCTACCGCCAAGCACGTGGCCAAACTCGCCGCCGCCCGCGAGCCGCTCGACCGCGTGTTCTACGCCCTACGCGATGGACACGTACGCCGCCTGGGACACACCCGCCACGGCATGACAAGCGTGCGGACCACCCCGGTGGATGCGCGGCCCTGCTCTGTCTGGGCGCCTCGCCGCGCCCGTTAACTTGATTGGCCCCACCCACCGGGGACGCCGAAACACTCCATGCCGCCACCACGCGGCGAAGGGATGACCGGCAGCCCCACCCTCAGGGCCTGCCCTAACCCATGCGCGCACGCGCTGGAGACCCGGACAGGCGTCCGCTCATCTAACCCACCTACAGACCAGACAGACTCACCAGCTTTCTTCTCCGCCATCACAAGCCCGCGCCGAACGACGGCGCCGACGTCAAGGACCCGCGGCCGCTGACACGGCCGGCCCTCCGGGCCGATCCTGGACCCCAACGCCGCAATCGGCGCTGCCCAAAAGCGGCGGAGGACGAAAGAAAAAAGATCAACCAGCCGTGGAGCGGCACAGCTTGACAGGTCCAGTCCTTTCAGGGATGACAGTGCCCTTCTGAGTGTGGGACCACCCATGTAGGAAGTCTGTCTCGATCAGTCGGCCGGGGATTCCTCGAAGCGCCTGAGGATCGGTATCGGAGGCTCAGCCATGATCGTCATCTAGGTTTTATGCAACGGCCTGCCAGCTGAGCCCGTGTCCCTTCCAGTCAGGCGATGGTGGGCAAGGCGGGGCTGGAGACGTCGTAGACCTTGCCGGGTTGGGTGAGCAGGGGACGAAGCACCGCCGCTTTGCGCTCGCCGTCTGCCGCGTCACCCCAGCGCACCTCACGCCCGCTGTCCAGGCGCAGCAGAATCTCCGCCGGGGAGTTCGCGGTAATCGAGCGCACCTGGACCCGCAGCCACTCAGGAAGCGTGGTCAAGACCCTCAGCGCGGCCACCGTCGCCTCGTCCTGGGGCCCGATTCTGTCGACCCGCAATTCCGGCAGGCCAGGTGGATCGATGGGCACTGTGGCGTAGTCGGTTCCGGTGGCGTCCACTAGGTGCGCGGCACTGCCGCGGCGCACGAGGGCCACCGGGCTCCGCTCGGTCACCTCGACCCGCACCGTGCCATCCAGGGCACACCGCAC
>DASTBN010000281.1:0-16599 GCA_035712045.1 Pseudonocardiaceae bacterium | reverse complement strand
GAGTTGGCCGCTACCCCACAATCGGCTGGGTGGGCGACCGTGGTCATGCCATTCGGTAGCAGCGTGTTCAACCGCGCGCCGGGCACGTAGCGCCGACACGTTCGCGGTAATCGCTTCGGCCAGCGGAAACCACGCGGAGAGGAACGCCTCGTGGGTGACGCCGATCACCACGGCGCCGTTGTCGGCGTCGGTGGTCAGCAGCCGCCGTGTTATGAAGGCATCCAAGTCAGCAATCACGGGAGCGGGCAGCTCGTCACAGCGGACCCGCCAGCGGGTGGGGCGACTCTGTTCGTCGACGGTGACCAACCGTAGTAGTCCAGCGATCACCTCATCGCGTCTGCGCCCACCGGTAGCGATGGCAGCGTTCAGCGCGGCGTCGGCCTGGCGGGTTAGTGCTCCCCGCACTCCGCCGAGCTGGTCGTAACGGGAGGCGGACAGTTGCTCTCCGCGACAGATTCCTTCGGCGAGTTGGGCCAAGGTGAACGCCAGCAGGGGTAGCGCATCCCCCGTATCGGTATCGTCGATCAGCCGGGCCACCAAAGGGGCCTCCACCTCGAGGCCGGCTAGCTGGGCCGGGCCTTCGATCACCAGCCGCAGCGCCTCGCGGTGTAGGGGCCGTAGCAGGTAGGTCTCGGTTGACAGGATGGCCAGATCAGGGTCGGCGAGCCACTGGTCGAGGAATTCCGGGCGCAGTGTGCCTACTAGCCGCACCGGGCCGCTCAGCGCTGGACGCAACAGCTCGGTGAACCGGGCTCGTTGGCTGGGCGTAGCTTGGGTCAGCAGCTCCTCGAACTGATCCACTACGACCAGTAGTCGTTGCTGGGGACCGTCCGGGTCGGCCAGTAGCAGCTCGTCGGCCAGTTCCGTGAAGCCGTTCTCGCCGAGTCGGTGGTGGACGTGGTCCATGGTCCACTCCAGACCGATCCGCACGCCCGCAGCGGCAACTTCTCGGGCCAGCGTTCCCACTGGATTCGCCCCGGGCAAGATGGGCGGCAGGGTCCGCCACCCCGGCTCGTCAGCCAGCATTGGAACCAATCCGGCCCGGACCAGCGAGGACTTGCCGCATCCCGAGGGGCCCACTACCAGTAGCGCCGCATCCTCGCGTGTAGAGCGCACCAGCTCAGCGAGCTGCTTGATTTCGTTGGCGCGGCCGAAGAACACCCGCCGCAGGTCGCTGTCGAACGGGCGCAGACCCGGGAACGGTGAACGATCGTCAGGCCAGCCTGAGCCCCCAGCGGCATCAATCCGGTGCAACGCCGCGATCAACGCGGCGCGAGCCGCGGGTGGGTTCTGCGTCATATCGATATGCTGAGTTTCGGTCAGCAGAGGATGAGCGAGGTCGGGCTCCACCAGCAGTGGCAGTAATCGACTTCCCCGTGACTGAGCAGTCGCGACCTCGGCGGTGCACCAACTCGACGCTACAGCAGCCGAGGTGACCAGATAGACCACGGCATCAGCCCACCGCAGCCGTTCATGCAGCCGTTGCCGCCACTGTTCACCGATCACAATCCCATCACGCGGGTCCTGATCCAGGAACGCCTCGTGGCGACCCGCGACCAGCCAGCTATGCACCTTGCGGGCCAGGGCTAGGTCCTTACGGGCGTAGCTGACGAAAACCCTGGCCACCACACCTCCCGGTCGAACACCGCAACAGACTCACGCATCGGTTCACAAAGGGTGACACGACAGCGCTCAGCGGCATCATGGAGCAGATAAATCATGAAGGGAAGCAAGTTTTAGGCTCAGACCTCCGGAAGTGACTTGATCTGATCGCGTTGACCTGCGGTTCCAGCGACGTGCCTGCCTGCGAAAAGAGTCCAAACTTGGTAGGGTTCGCCGGTGATGGTGGAGCTACTCACCTCTTACTCGCACTCGACGCAAGCCGCTGACCTGCGGCTTTGTCACACTGTGACGCTCGACAGCCCCGTGCGTGCCCCGACACCGGGCGCGAAGCCTCCGTGGAGCCTGCGCGAGCGCCTTGGTGAGCGCGACATCGCTGAGCTGACCAGCGCCTACCGCGACCGCATCCCTCGCCACGACCCACGGCGTGAGCCCCAGCAGCGTCAAACGCCTTCTACATACCGCCGGTGCCCAAACGCACTCGGGCCACAGATCATCGACGAGCGGGACCCGCCCGTCTTCCTGCGCTGCTTTTCGCCCGGTTCGACACGGTGTCGCCACCGCTGGCAGCACCGCTGGAACTAGCCCGTCACCTGGTGTGGGGCGCGGTCGACTACGCCAGCCAGCTCGGCTTCAAGTCGGCGCCCGATTTCTCGCTTGCTGCCAGGCACCTCGGGCCGTGGCAACAGACCAGCGCCGTCACGTTTGCACGCCCCGGCGTTCCGTTCTCCATCTCGGCCCCTTCGACAACCCAGCCCGAGTGGTCCGCGCCCTAAACCAGCTCTGTGGGCGAGGGCAACTTCGGTTTCATCGCGCGGGCCAAGATGGCGGCCAGCCGATGATCTACGACAGCGGTCACGACAGAGCGTAGCCGAGCCTTCGCGACCCCTTGTGCAAGCGGCTGCATGCGGGATTCCGGAAATCTGCCTGCGTGGGTGACCGGGTTGGTCGGTTTTTCCCATTGATCCCGAAATCCTCGCTATGCTAGGTAAGCCACCGGCTGTCACCCGGAGTTTGCCTACCGCTGCCTGTCGCGGCTAGGTGGCAGCGGCACCGTCGGTGACAACCCGCCAATAAGTAACGTATCCGACAATTGGACTGCGGCGGTCCCGGCCCGGGACCGAATGTCACCGAGATGACCGGCTCCAGCTTGTCGCGATCCTCGCCCGGCGCGTTGGCCGGACGCTGCTTGCAGGGGGCAGGGTTGCGGGCGGCCAGCTGATCGTTGCGATCCTCACCCGCCGCGAGCCCAGACCTTGCCCAGACCTCGCCGCCACATCAGATCACTCGATCGGGTTACGGAGTGTATTTACCCGGAGGTGCGGTTCTCTCTATCTCTGAATGCGGGCTTGAGCCGCAACCGAAAAAGACAACGCGATGCCCAGGCCAAGCAGGACGAGGTATTTGCCATGGCGGGCAGAGGGGAGGTCTAGCCGCGATGGACGCGCCGCGAACGCCCAACACAACCGGATCCCGGAGAGGACGTTCCGTATCCGCTTCAACCTCATCCGATAGGGCCGAGGAATTCGATGTGGTCGTGGTCGGCTCAGGGTTCGGCGCATCGGTCGTCGCCTACCGGCTGGCCAAAGCGGGCCAGCGGGTATGCGTGCTCGAACGCGGCCGTCCCTATCCACCCGGCTCCTTCCCCCGAGACCCTCGGGGCATGGCCGCCAACCTCTGGGATCCGGCCGCCGGATTGCACGGGCTGTTCGACATCTGGGCCTTCAAGGGCATCGAGAGCGTGGTGTCCAGTGGCCTTGGGGGCGGCTCTCTAATCTACGCCAACGTGCTCATCCGTAAGCCTGAACGCTGGTTCGTCGATGAGGCTCTTCCTGGTCGTAAGGGGTACGAACGGTGGCCCATCGATCGGGATCTGCTCGAGCCGCACTACGACGCTGTCGAGAAGATGCTCGACGCTCAGCCATATCCCTTCGACGTGGCACCGTATGACCAGACGCCGAAAACCATCGCCATGCGCGAGGCCGCAAAAATGCTGGGGCTCGAGTGGGAGTTACCGAAGCTTGCGGTCAGCTTCCGAAGCCCGGGACAGGACCCGGCCCCGGGCGTGCCGCTCCATGAGGAACGGCCTAACTACCACAACGTATCGAGGCAGACCTGTCGCCTTTGCGGTGAATGCGACGCCGGGTGCAACTATGGCGCCAAGAACACCCTTGATTACACCTATCTGTCCCGGGCAAAGGATCACAAAGCCGAGATCCGCACCCTTTCTGAGGTCCGCAGCCTCGAGCCGGTGGATGGCCCGGGTGGCGGCACATCCGGGTACCGGGTGACCTATGTAACTCACCAGCTCAGCGACGACCAGACACCCGTGCCGCTGAGCCAACTGCGGACCACCACGGTCAAGGCCCGCCGTGTGGTGCTCGGCGCCGGGACGTTCGGGACGACCTACCTGCTGCTTCGCAACCGCAGCGCTTTGCCGCGGCTCTCGGCGGCACTGGGCACCCGTTTCTCGGGCAACGGCGACTTGCTCACGGCCATCATCAAGGCCCGCCAGTGGGTCGGCGGGCAGCCCGTGCCACGGCACCTCGATCCGAGCATCGGGCCGGTCATCACCAGTGTCATCCCCGTGGCGGACAGCCACGACGGCACCGGCGCCCCCGGACGGGGATTCTATGTCGAGGACGGCGGTAATCCAGCTTTTCTCGACTGGGTGGCGGAGTCGGCGGGGGCGCTGAGCCTGGCCGGGCGGACAGCGGCTTTCCTCGCCCGCCGGGCGGTCGCTCATCTGAGGGGCGATCCGCGTAGCCACATCAGCAGCGACATCTCCAAGTTGCTGGGAGGCGGTCGGGTGTCCTCAAGCGCGCTCCCCGTGCTGGCCATGGGCCGAGACATACCGGACGGCGTGATGCGACTACGCAACGGCGATCTTGAGGTGAACTGGAACATCCAGAGCTCCAGGGCGTATTTCGATCGAGTGCAGCAGACGCTCGGCAGTATCGCCTCGGCCCTCGAGGGCGAGCTTCTCAACCCGCTGCTGCAATTGTTCAAGCGGGTCATCACCGTGCATCCGCTCGGCGGTGCCCCCATGGCGCGCAACGACCGGGAAGGGGTGATCAACCGGGACGGAGAGGTATTCCACTACCCCGGGCTATACGTGGTCGACGGAGCAGCGATGCCGGGCCCGGTCGGCCCCAACCCGTCACTTACCATCGCCGCCTTCGCGGACCACGTCGCAGACGGCCTTGTCTCCGCCGCCGAGGTGACGCCATGACCGCCGCCAGATCCAGGTACCACCTGGAGTTCAGCGAAAAGATGAAAGGCTTTTGTACCTTTAACGAAGCCGACTACCAGCAGGGTTTTCATCGAGGACTCACTTCCGGGTCGGCATTGATGTTCCAGCTGACCATTGCAATCGATGACACCTATGCCTTCATCGCCGATCCGAACCATGTCGCTCGTGCTGTCGGGTATGTCCATAGCGACATCCTCGGCGGCCGACTTCCGGTCGAAGAGGGTGTGTTCAATCTCTTCGTCGATGCCGGTGTAGTCAATGGCAAGCCGACTCGCCACATGCTTTATCGCCTGTGGTTCACAGATGCCGTCGGCCACCCCCTGACCCTCACCGGTTTCAAGGAGATCGGCCATCCCGACGCCGCCTATGCACAGTTCAGCGATATATGGCGCGAGACCACGACGCTGTATACCAAGATCTTGGCGGGCTACGTGGAGGCCGGGAGCGATGATAAGGCTCCGCTCATCAGCGCCGGCATCCTCCACATCCAGCCACTCGACTTCGCCCACCAGCTGACCACGTTCCGGGTCAACGGGCCAGGGCTGCCCGGACGATGGCGGGCCTTGTGCGCGTTCGCCGGCTTGTTCATGGGCCAGCTGTGGGAGGTCTTCCGACCCAGGCTGCCCCGGCGGGTTCACCACTAGGAGTAGGCATGCCTGACATTCGCTTCGTCTGTCTTTCTGACGTTCATTTCGGCGCCGAGAACAGCATCCTCAGCCGCCTGGTGAAAGACGACCACATCGTCGACACGACCAGGGCGAGTCCGGTACTCGACCGGTTGATTGCGGCGCTGGCCACCCTGATCGAGGCCAACGAGGACAAGACCCGCAAGCCCACCCTGATCCTCAACGGCGACATCCTGGAACTGGCGCTGGCCAGCGACAACGTGGCGCTGGCGGTTTTTGAGCTGTTCCTCGACCGGATTTTCCCGGCCGATGGGGAGCCCCTGTTCGACGACACAATCCTCTACCAGGTGGGCAACCACGACCATCATCTATGGGAGACAGCTCGGGAGCTGCAGTACGCCAATGTCGTCAGGGAATTCCCCGCGGGGACCCTACTGCCGATTCCGTGGCACGCCACCAAGCTTTACTACCGGGAGGACACCCGGCCAGTGCATTCTGAGCTGCTTGAGCGGGTGGCCCGGCGCCGGTCCCATCGCCGCCGGATCAACATCCGGGTGTCCTACCCCAACATGGGTATCCGCTCCGCGGACGGGCGGACGTCGATCGTGTTCCACCACGGCCACTTCGTGGAACCGCTGTACCATCTCATGACGACTTTGAGGGACTTCATTTTCCCGGGCCGTCCGCTGCCCACCGAGGTGTGGGACATCGAAGCCGAGAACTTCGCCTGGATCGACTTCTTCTGGTCGACTCTCGGGCGCTCCGGCGAGGTCGGGGAATACGTCGGACTCATCTACAACATGCTGCAATCCAAGGAAGCCATCGAGAAACTGGCCGGCAACCTGGCCGCTGGCATCACCAACGCGTGGATCAAAAACGGTAAACTGGCACCGTTGCGCTGGCCGATTCGTCGTATTCTCACCCGAGTGGCCAAGACGGTCGCTTCCCGGATTGCCGCCCGCGAACGGACAAACCCTCAGGCGGCTCTGAGTCATGACGCCGAAAACGGTCTGACCGCTTACCTGAGAGGGCCACTTATCAAGCAGCTCGTCACCGAAGCTCGACATCACGACAGGAGATTGCCCGACCAGCTGAAGCTCGTTTTCGGGCATACCCACAAGCCGTTCATCGGTACCCGGGTTGTTCCGGGGCTGGCCAAACCGGTACGGGTATTCAACACCGGCGGCTGGGTGGTCGACTCCCTCGACGTGGAGCCGATGTATGGGGCCAGCGTGGTGCTCATCGACGAGAACCTCGAGGTGGCCTGCGTCCGGCTGTACAACCAGGCCGCCGACGCGGCGGACTACCGAGTGCGGTTGGATAATGGGCTGCCAGCCGAGCAGGGCCCATTCTACCGGCGCCTTTCCATTCTGATCCAGGCCGATGACGAGGTGTGGAAGAGCTTGTCGGCAGCCGCCGCCGAGTTGGTCACCGAAAGGATGAAAGCGCTGGCCCGGATCATCGCCGATACCGGCCGAACCCGGCCCTCAAAGCCGAGCACGACCCCTTACGCGCCGATGTCCATTCCGCGAAAGCCGGTGAAACACCGTCGAGGGTCTGATTCGGGCGGCAGCCCTGGAAAACGGCGATCATGCCAACCGAAGGAGGTTAGCCGTGCAACGTGAAATCCCGCTGTACACCCTTGGCGGAGTCAAGGACGCCGAGGTCAGCACCCACTACATCTACACAGAGGACAAACTCTGCCTGTCCGCACTCCGTTTCCAGCGTGGTGAGGCGGGCGAGGCCATTCTCGTCGTCCACGGTCTGACCACATCGAGTGACATGTTCATTATGCCGGAGCACTACAACCTGGTCAGCTACCTGCTCGACCACGGTTACCGCGATGTGTGGTGCTTCGACAACCGTACGAGCAACCGCCATTCGTACAACCTGTTCACCCACCGCTTCACCTTGGACGACGTGGCCCTGTACGACTACAAGCCGACCCTTGCCCTGATGCGCGAGCACATCGGCGACAAGCCCATTCACGTGATCAGCCATTGCCTGGGCGCGAACAGTTTCACCATGGCGCTGTTCGCAAAGGTCGTCGACGGCGTGTCCAGCGTGGTCGCCAACAGCGTGGCCCTGACGCCACGGGTGCCGACATGGTCATATGTGAAGTTAGGCATGGCGCCTAATCTGGTGGAGTACCTGCTCGGTCTGCCGTACCTGGATCCGGCCTGGGAGGACGATCCCCGCCGTACTCGGGGAAAGATGTTCGCCAAGCTGGTAGACTTGTTTCATCGCGAGTGTGACGTCCCCGCCTGCGGCATGCTCAGCTTCATGTGGGGAACCGGCTGGCCGGCGCTGTACAACCACGAGAATATGCTGGACGTCACTCATCGGCGCAGCGGTGACCTGTTCGGGGCAACTAGCCTAAACTACTACCGGCACGTTCGGAAGATGCTGAAAGCGGGTCGCGCGGTCAAGTACTCCGGTGATCCGCAATACGCCGCTTTACCCGATGACTACTTAGCCCACGTCGAGGAGATCGAGACGCCGGTGCTGTTCACGACCGGCGCCAACAACAAGGTCTTCAGCAACTCCAACATCGTCTGCCATGAGCGGTTGCAGCGCATCGTCCCGGGACGCCACGAGCTGCATGTGTTCCCCGGGTATGGCCATCAGGACCCGTTCATGGGTTACCGGGTCGGCCAGGACGTCTTCCCGCGCTTGGTGGAGTTCATCGACAAGCACCGCACCGCCGACGCCCAACGCTTTGGTCCTGCTGAGACCGGGGCCTCAAGATCTACCAGCTGAGCCAGCACGATGCCGCAGTGAAAACCGTCACCTGCGCCGTCACCGTCATTACCGGGGCCGCAAACCCCGATGGGTCACTACCATCGGGGTGTGCTGCGGGGATGGCCGCTTACCGGACGGGCCGAGGACCTAAGTCGAATCAGCGAACTGACGCGCCGCCGCGATGGGTCTGCCGGGGTCGTACTGGCTGGGGCGGCTGGGGTAGGCAAGACCCGGCTGGCCACGGAGGTGCTGGCAGCGGCTGAGCAGCGCGGCGCGCTGACCCGGTGGGTGGTGGCCACGGCCTCGGCGCGGGCACTGCCACTGGGCGCGTTCGCCACCACGCTGCGGATTGTCGATCCGGATCCGGCCCGGCTGGTGGGGCAGGCCAGCCAGGCGTTACTGGACGGCGCCGGACGCTCGGGGGTGATGATCGCGGTCGACGATGCCCACCTGCTGGACGAGCTGTCTGCGGTGCTGGTGCACCAACTGGTGCTGCGCCGGGCGGCGAGTGTGGTGGTTACCGTGCGGACCGGAGAAACCGCGCCGGATGCCGTGACGGCGTTATGGAAGGACGGGCACCTGGTGCGGCTGGAGCTGCAGCCGCTGTCGACAACCGAGACCGGGGACTTGCTGGAGGCTCGGTTGGGCGGGCTGGTAGACAGCGCCGTCGCCCGGCGACTGTGGACCATCAGCCAGGGCAATGCGCTGTATCTGCGGCAGCTGGTCGAGGGTGAGCTGGAAGGGGGACGGTTGCGCCCGGTGGCCGGGGTATGGCAATGGTCGGGGAAGATGGCGCTCACACCGAGTTTGGTGGAGTTGGTGTCGGCTCGGATCGGCCAGCTGCCCGAGGCGCAGCGGGATGTACTGGAGGTGCTGGCGTTTGGAGAGCCGCTGGGGGTCCCGCTACTGGCGGCGCTGACCGATGCGGTATCCGTGGAGCAGGTCGAGGCGCGAGGGCTGATCGAGGTATACGCCGACGGACGCCGCTTGCAGGCGCGGCTGGCTCATCCACTCTACGGTGAGGTACAGCGGGCGCAGATGGGCCGACTGCATGCGCGGCGGCTGTGCGGCCGGATCGCGTCTGCGTTGGGTGCCACAGGTGGGCGGCGGGCCGACGACATCTTGCGCCGGGCGGTGTTGATGCTGGACTCCGATCTGCAACTGGACCCGGTGCTGCTCACCGAGGCCGCAGGTCGGGCCACGGAGCTGGGAGATCCCGCGCTGACCGAGCGGATAGCTCGAGCGGCGGCGGCCGCCGGCGGTGGTTTCCAGCCACGACGGCTGTTGAGTCACGCGCTGATCTGGTGTGGCCGGGGCAGCGAGGCCGCTACCGAGTTGGCCACGCTGAGCGCCCTGGCCCGCACCGACGACGAGCGGGCTCAAGCGGCGGTACCTCGGGCGGGCGTGTTGGCCTTCTCGCTCGGGCGCCCCGCAGAGGCCGAAGCCGTGCTCGACACTGTCGCGAGCTCGATCTCAGATGAGGGGGCCGCCCTAGAGCTGGCCGGGATGCGCTCCGCGCTGGAGGCGTTCCTCGGGCGCAGTGTTCAAGCGGCCCGAACAGCTGCCGATGTGCTGGCCCATCCGCGATGCTCGCCTACAGCGAGGCACCTGGCGGGATGGGGCTTCGCAACAGCATGCGGCGGGCTGGGACGCCTGGAGCGGATGGATGAAAGCCTGGCGCGAGTTGACGCCCCCGGCTACGGGCTACATCAAGCGCTCGTCATCGTGTTCGCGTGGCTGCGCGGGCTGCTTCTGGCCGGCTTGCTCGACCGGGCCGATCAGGCCGCGCGGCACTACCGGGAGCGCTGCCAGGCCACGCCCGGAGCCGCGGAGATAACCACGAGCTTTATGTGCGCGGCGGTGGCGATGTCAGGTGGGCAGGTCCGGACCGCGGAGCGCTGGTTCCGGCAAGCCATCGCAGCGTTACATGGCGCGGATCCCGGCGGCTGGTCGTTTCATGGCTTTGTCTTTCTCACTGGCGCGCTCGGCATGGCCGGTGACGCTGCGCCGGCGCGTCAAGCCATGGTGGAAATGACGACTGCGCGCCATCCCGCACACGCCTACCTGGAACCGGACGTGCAACTGGCCAAGGCCTGGGTGGCCGCCGCGGAAGGTGGCGTCAGCGAGGCCCTTGCGCTGGCCCGCACGGCGGCCGAGGTGGCCGCATCGCAAGACCAAGTCGCGATGGAAGTGGTTTCGCTGCACACCGCGGTCTGCTTCGGGGACCACACCGTCGCCGACCGGCTCGCCCAGCTGGCCACCCAGGTTGACGGGCCGCGGGCCGACGCCGCAGCCGCGCATGCTGCCGCCCTGGCCGCCGACGACGGTCACGCGCTGCAGGCCGCCTCGGTTCGACTCGAGAAGATGGGTGCCTTGCTGCTGGCTACGGACGCTGCCGCGCAGGCGGCAGCCGTCCACATCCGCCACGGTCGGCGGGGCTCCGCTCAGGCCGCCGCTTTCCGTGCCCAGCAACTCGCGCAGACCTGTGAAGGTGCCCGCACGCCCGCGCTAGCCGCCATCGCCGCACCGCTGCCCCTAACCAGCCGCGAACGGGAAATCGTCACTCTGGCGGCCGGTGGGCTGTCCAACCGGCAGATTGCCGACCGGCTGATCGTGTCGGTCCGCACCGTGGAGAACCACCTTTACCGCGCCTGCGGCAAGCTCGGCATCACCAACCGGGCTGAACTCGCCGCCCTCCTCCAGGACTGACACCTGGGATTACCGTAACGTCGGCTACGTATCCGGCCGCCTCCCAAGGTGAGTAGCCAACTACTCAGCTGACCGCGTAGCAGCGCTGCCACACTCAGCCCAGATGAGCGAGCACTGACCACCGGGAGGGGCGTCATGCCAGCATTCACAAACCGTGATGACGCGGTACGGATATCGACCGTCCTAGCTTGACTTGGTGTATCCGCTGAGCGAAATAGCGGCTTGATGGGTTGTTATTAACAACCTACGCCACCGCGAGAGCACACCGAAATGTTTATTCGGAACTTTCTGTTTTCTGCGCGCGCAGAAACGTCGCATGCGCAATGGCCGGCGCGACCGAAGCGTGACCAACATCCACCCCGACAAAGGGCAGCGATTCCGATGACGACTACGACCATCAATCACTTTTCCGCCCACGACACAGACAGCCTTCCTGACCTTTTACAGGGAATCACCAGAGGAGATCCGGCGGCCTGGGATGAAATCATTCGCCGGTACGGCAGACTCGTATCCGCGACGGTGCGGTCATTTCGGTTGCAGGAAGCCGACGCGCTCGACGCGATACAGACGACTTGGCTGCGACTGGCTGAAAATGCGCACCGTGTGCAACAACCTGAGCGGCTGGCGGGGTGGCTGGCGACCACCGCCCGGCGCGAATGCCTGCGCACTCTGCGCCATGCCAAAACCGGACCGAACATCACCGACTGGGCACTAGAGACCGTCTCCGATCCGTCGGCGGGTCCCGAGCAGCGGGCCATCAATGCCAACGTCAGACGGACGTTGCGTAATCTCATCGATGAGCTGCCGCCGCTGCGACGAAACCTGATACGGATGCTGTTCACCGACGACCCTCTCTCCTACGCCGAGATCGCACATACAGCCGGGATTCCACTCGGCGGGATCGGGCCTAATCGGGCACGGGCGTTGCGGCAGCTGCGGGACAAAATCGACGAACATGAACTGGGACCGATCAGTGGCTCTGTCGCGTAGGCCGACACAGACGAGACTGTGCGCTGCGTTAAGACAGTACAGAGCGCTGTGCGGGCGAAGCCTAAAAGAGATCCGGCGTCGCCGGCGGCACATCATCGAGAAACGCACTCACCATCGGCACCAGTACCGCTGGCTCCCCCGAGATGCCAATATGCGACGTCGCCGCCAGAATGACCAAGCGCGCGGCAGGAACCTTCTGCAGCATCCCCGACGCTGCCGCTTCCTCGTCGCCGCCACCGCGCAGCTTGAACATCGCCAGCGCATGCTCCAGCTTCACGGCATCCGCATCACCGACGATGACCATCGTCTTCGCAGAGATCGAACGCATCTGCGCGTCGCTGATGTTCTGGTCATTGATGCCCAAGACTTTCATCTTTTCGAGGTAGGCGTCGAACGCCGTGGGGTCCGGCGTGTGCTCCTTGAACGCCTTCTCGACAGGCGTACCGGCAAACGCGGTGGCGCTGGGACCCTCGATGCCCTCCAACGCCGACGGGTACCAGCCGTCCTTGCGGTAGGTGGCTGACAACGAGACCAGCTTGTTGACGAGCGTTGGGTGACGGAGCGCGAGCTGCAGCGCGACCCCGCCGCCTTGCGAGTAGCCCATCACATCCGCGCGCTCGACCCTCAACGCGCGCAGCAACGCCGCGGCATCGTCGGCGAATTGCTCGTAAGACATCTTGCGCGAAGTATCCGGGGTGCGCCCGTGCCCTTGCTGATCGAATACGATCACAGCGCGCTTGCCCGCGAAGGCGGACACCCACGACTTCATCGAGTCGGTGGCCATGAACGCGCCAGGGATAAGCAGCAACGGAGACGTTTTCGACTTGCCGAGCTCACCATACACTTCGTGATAGAGGCTCAGACCGTTGATCGGCAGGTGACCATTGCGTGAAGGCTTCGTTGCCATCACTTCAACCTCACGACTCATATCGCTAGAGACCAGCGGATCTCGCGGGCCTCGCTACGGCGTCTCCGTTCGGGCCGTAGAGCCGGGCGACATCGGGAGAGTCGAGCCAGTTGGAGTAGGTGGGCGACTTCGGCCAGCCGTCGGGTGAATCCTGCCATTCCTCCTGGCGGCCCCACGGCAGGAGGTCGATCAACCCGAAGGTGTAGCTGAGCTGTTCGGTACCGCGGCCGTCGGTGTGCCAGGTGCGGTAGACCTTGTCGCCGTCGCGGAGGAACACGTTCACCGCGAAGCCCGCGCCGGGCGGCGCGCCTACGTCAGCGCCAAACGAGCTTTCCGACGACGAGTACCAGTCCATTTTGTTGCCGACTTTTGCCCTATAGGCCAGCGCTTCTTCGATAGGCCCGTTGGTGACGATGACGAAGCGGGCATCGTAGTGGTCGAGGAA
This sequence comes from Pseudonocardiaceae bacterium, assembly GCA_035712045.1. Classification (GTDB taxonomy): domain Bacteria; phylum Actinomycetota; class Actinomycetes; order Mycobacteriales; family Pseudonocardiaceae. The sequence continues at coordinate 3,307 of DASTBN010000281.1, read as the reverse complement.
GCCCAGCCGGACGTACTGCGACGTGAACCCTGTACAGCCGCCGCACTGCCACTCCGCGCCGTCGGACCACATGTGGTTGTAGACGATGAGTTGGGGGCGCCCGTCAAATACGCCGACCAGTCGGATGGGGCCGTCCGGGCCGATCAGCGTGTAGTCCGGGAGCTCGACCATCGGCAGTCTGCGGCGTTGTGCGGCGATGGCGTCGAGTTCACGGGTGGCGGCCTTCTCCCGCATACGCAGATCGTCGAGCGCGGCCTGCCAGGTCTGCCGGTCGACGACTGGGGGTAGGGCGCGGGCGGTCTGCTCGGTCACGGTTCCTCCCGGGGCTCGGATGGATCTGCTCTGATGTGTTGACCAGAGACGGCCGCAGAAATCATCGCGCTCGGGTCCAGTTAGCCGAACTTTGCCATTCCAGTCAACATCCTCGCCGACGCCTACAGCACGTGGCAGGGCTGCCCCAAAGACACCGCCCCCGGCCTCCGCACGCTCCAACACAGGGCCACAGGACCACACCACCTGTAACGAAACTGGACCCAGCCACGGCACACCGACACAGTTGCCACAACAAAGCCGCAGGTCACGGTGGTGGACCTAACGTGTCAGCATACGAACCACACCGTGCTGGTCGAGGGGCCTGAGATCACGGTCCGCCCGGTTGGCGCTCGTCGTCTGGTGCCCGGTGGTGGCCGATGAGCGGTGGCCGGGAGCTAGCGGTCCGGCGTCGCGAGAATCTTAAAGAGCATGTTGTTGACGTCGGTGAGGGCCTGGATGTCGATCCGACGCCGACAATCGCTCAACCGCGCCTTGCGCAGACTGGTAACCAGACCCGGCGCTGCCCAGCCATCGCCCAGATCCACTCCGAAGCCGGTGTCGGGCTCGGTATCGAACACGGGAACGACGACGATGGTCGGCTCACTCGCAATCTCGTTGTACACCGTGGAGGAGGTCACAAGCACGCTGATACCGGCGTCAGTTCTCCAAATATCGCCCCGGCGGGGAGAATTACTCAACGTCCTGCCAGCTCGTCAAGATTGCGATCAGCCCAAGCTTCAGCGAACGCAACGGCATCCGGGTGGGCCGACATCCACCGGTCATGAGCCGCGCAGCGCCGCCGCATGTCCTCGACATCGAGGAGGCCCTCGATCCATGAGTTCATCGACTGCTGGTCGGCCTCGGCATAGCGCTTAACCGTCTCATACGCAGCATCCGAGAGCCGCAATGTGATCGTTCGTGCCATCGCACCATGCTAGCAGAGGCTGATGGCCACCTTCACTGTCGCTAAACGGACGGTACGAACAACGGTACGGACAGTGGTCGTAGTTAGGTAGCGTCCCTGTCATCAGCACGAGGTCACAGCTCCGTCGCACCTGTCGACACCCCTGCCTACGACTAGGGGTCAGCCGTGCTTGACCAGGTCGTTGACGGCCTGGGTGTCTTTGTAGAAGGCGTTCGCGCCGTGGATCTTGCCCTCGCGCACCGTGTAGTGCTCCACAACCTCCATCGGCAGTCGGCGCCCGCTCTTCCGGGAGGTGAACACAACGTTGAGCCGCATCTCCACTACCTCGCCGGCTTCGATGATGACGTAGTCCCGCACAGTCATTTCTGTCCGAGTGTTGATCGCGCCGACCAGTCGTGCGAACCCGTCGGGCCCTCGCCACTCCCCTGGCCAGGGCAGGGTCTCTGCCTCCTGCCAGACCGCCTCCTCGTCGACCATCTCCAGGGCCCCACTCAGGTCACCGGCTTGCATGCGGGCGACGAACTTCTCCAGCGTCGCCACATCGTTGTTGCCGGCTGAGGTGACGGCGGAGAAGTAATGGCCGTTGTCCACATCGGCGAGCAGACCGGGCTGAGCGGGTTCCCAGCCGAGGGTCCGGCGCGTGATGACGTTGGACGCCGGGAGGTCCAGCGTGACCAGATTCGCGAGGAACCCAAAGTATGCCGGCAGCATCAGTACGTCCGAGGGAACGCTCACGACGGGCAGGCCCAGACGGCTGCCAACGGCCTCGGCGATCTCGCGGAACGGGATGCCCCCGTCCCCAATCGCGTGCCAATATTTGCCAGCCGGACCCTTCTCCAGCGCCAAGCGGAACAAGGAGGCGGCATCGCGGACATGCACGGCGTTCCACAGGTTCGCGCCGTCTCCGGGGTAGCCGACGAAGCCCTTCTCCTTCGCGAGCGCAATCAGCGTGGGGAGGAAGCCGGCACGATCGGTCGTGCTGTGGATGATGGTGGGAAGCCGCACGATTGAAGACCGCACTCCCCGCTCGGCGAGGCCGACCACGGCGGTTTCCACGACGTTACGAACCCGCAGGGTTCCCTTATACTCATCGCCGCCGGGAAGGGCCGGGTCCTCCTCGGTGGCCGGTCGGCCCAGGTGGTGCCCGGGCGAGCCGATGCTCCCCGCCGCGACCAGCGGCTTTCCGGTTCCCGCGAGTGCCTCGCCGTACGCGAGCACGACCGGGAGCTCCGCGGCGGACACGGCGTCGATCCCGCCGGAGGGAAGCAGCTCTTGCCTGTGCGCGACGTGGATGACGCCGTCGGAGTCCGAGGCCGCCTCCTTGAGCCCGTCGAGATCCTGCAGGTCGCCGCGACGCACCTTCGCGCCGAGCGCGGACACCGCCGCCGCGGCAGCGTCCGACCGGGCCAGGCCAGTGACCTCGTGCCCAGCGGCGATGAGCTCGGGGATGATGTACGAACCGGAATGGCCGGTCCCGCCAGCGACGAAAATGCGCATGCTGCTGTCCTTGTGAGGGTAGGTCGAGGGCTGTCCTTCTCGTGCCGCGGACCAACTGGCGTGATGTGGCGCGAGAAGTGGTGGTGCGGGTGCGCTCAGCCGAGAATGCTGACGCCGAGGAAGAAGTTGGTGTGCTTGACGGAGTGGGCGACGAGGCCCAGCTGCAACAGGGCGACGTTCTCCAGTGCCCGCGCCATTGGCAACTGCCCGGTGTCCATCGGGCGCAGTCCCAGGCTCTCGATGAACGCCGACACGCGTGCCTTTGCCTGCGCGTCGTCGCCGGCGATGAACACGTCCACTAGGCGACCCTCGGCTGGGCCGGCCGCCAGAACATGGGAGAACAGGGTGTTGAACGCCTTGACGACATGCGCGCCGGCGGGGGCGGCCTTGGCGATCTCCTGCGCGCCGGAACTGCCGTCGGGGGTGAGAAAGCTCTTGAAATCGGGGGCAATGGGGTTGGTGATGTCGACGATAACCTTGCCGTGTAGTGCGTCCCCGTACTCGCTAACCACCGCCGCCGCGCTGGGGTACGGCACGGCGAGGATAACGATGTCCCCGGCCGGGGCGGCGCCG